>DASRTO010000054.1:0-1526 GCA_035655915.1 Anaeromyxobacteraceae bacterium | reverse complement strand
ACGAATGCCGAGGCGCGCCGCTTCGCTATCGCGACGCCGTCACTGGGGCGACAGATTCGGGTCCGGTCAGCGGCTGCCTCATGGCCGTGATCACGCGCATTGAGCCAGAACCTCGTAGCCGCAGTGGCGGAACCAGCCCTCCAGGTCGGAGGGCGTGAGCTGGTTCTTCGCCTGCTTCAGGGCAGCAGCGAGGGCCTGGAGGTCCCGGGCTCCGATGATCTTGAGGAGGGCCTTCAGCTTGCTCCAGGCGAGCTCGATGGGGTTCAGCTCGGGGTGGTAGGGCGGCAGGTACAGGATTCGGGCGCCTACGCTCTCGATAACGTCACGGACGCCGACAGCCCGGTGAGCGCCGAGGTTGTCGAGCACCACCACGTCGCCGGGATGAAGCGAAGGGACGAGTGCATCGCGGAGGAACCGCAGGAAGGCTTCCGCCGAGGTCCCGCCCTCGTAGGCCATCATTGCTCGTACGCCGTCGAGCGCGACCGCTCCCACGACCGTGAGGACGACACCGCGGTCTCGGGGAACGATCCCCACGACCCGCTCGCCGCTGGGGCTGCGGGCGTACTCCCGCGTCATCGACGTGTGCGTGCCGGTTTCGTCCACAAAAACCAGACGCGTAGGGGCGATGCCGGCAACCGTTTTGAGGAAGCCATCGCGCCAGGCCGCAATGCGTTCGGTGTTGCGTTCCTTGGCAACGAGGGACTTTTTTTTCGAGTGAAGCCCAGCCGGGCGATGGCCCGAACCATGGTGGAGCGCGAGACGCTCGTACCCTCCTGCCGGTTGTAGGCCGCCGCGAGCTCGTCCACGCTCCAGTCTGGATTGGCTCCCAGAAGTCGCTGCACCCGCGGCAGCTTCTCGGCTGGGATCTTCGGCCGCTGGCCGCCACCGTGTGGCCGGGGCTCGACCGAACCGGTCTCCCGGAATCGGCGGGTGAGCCGCTTCACCGTCGCCGTGCCCACCGAGAAGCGGGCGGCCAGGTCCGCCACCCGCGGCCTTTCCGCCTGCCACACCTGGATGATCCGACGCCGCAAGTCCAACGACAGAGCGCTCATGCCCAGGTTCGATCACACCTGGCGGATCGACGCAAGTGGGCACGGCCATCACAGCGCCCGCCGGTTCCCGGGATCCCCCCGGTCCTGGGCAAGGGCGCCTGGACCTCGCCCTCCGGTGCGTGTACCGGGGGCCTCGGTTCCCGGCGGCCCGGTCTCGCCTCCGGCCGCTGTGCTCGCTCGCGACCGTCGAGCCAGGGCCGCGCGTCGACGGGGCGCGCGCGGCGGCTCGCAAACGGCGGTCGCGCAACTCGCGGATCGCCCGGCGCGTTGGCGCTCCTCGCCGGTTGCTCGCCGCAACCGCCTCCAGCCGGTCGCGCGTACACGGGTGACGCGGGGCTCGCTGCGCAAGGCGGCCTGCGGCGAGACCGGGCCGACGGCGCAGATCGCGCCCGGGCCTCGCCCGCCGGCGCCTCCCGCAGCCGCCCGAGGAGACGGCGGGAGCGGCGCCGCGCCGACGCGCGCCCCGCCGCGGCG
>DASRTO010000053.1:0-5911 GCA_035655915.1 Anaeromyxobacteraceae bacterium | reverse complement strand
CCGCGGGCAGCTCGGGGACCACCGGGGCGTCCACCAGGGTCGCCCCCCGGTGCACCGGCCCCGGGGGCCGGCCCAAGAGCACGGCGATCTCGTTCTCCTTCAGGGCGATGAGGCGCTCGGTGAGCGGGATGGCCGCCGAGGTGAAGGCCAGGTCGGCGCGGGCCTGGTTCACCTCCAGGTCGGAGGCGATGCCGCCCCGGGCGCGCTTCTCGAAGAGGTCCAGGGTGCCCTGGCGGGTCTCGGTGTTGGCCCGGGATACCTCCAGCTCCAGGTCGAGCTCGCGCAGCTCGACGTAGGCCTGGCCCACGCTCGACACCAGCGAGAGCACCACGCCGCGCCGCCCCTCCTCGGTGGCGAGCAGGTCGGCCAGGGCGGCGGCGCTCTGGTTGCGCACCCGGCCCCAGAGGTCGATCTCCCAGAAGACCGAGGCGTCCAGAGTGAAGCGGCCGCTCTGTGGAGTGCCGGGGAAGATCTGCTTGGAGAAGGGCTGGCCGTAGCCACCGCCCACCTGCGCGGCGATCTGGGGGTAGAAGTCGGCCTTGGCCACCCCGGAGAGCGCACGGGCCTCCTCGACCCGGGCCACCGCCCCGGCCAGGTCCTGGTTGCGCTCCAGCGCCTCGGCGATGAGGCGCTGCAGGGCCGGGTCCTTGAAGAACTCCCACCAGGGGAGGTCGGCGATGGAGGCCGTCTCCTTGACGGTGGCGAAGCGGTGCTCCCTGGGCACCTCCACCTGGGGACGCTGGTACTTCGGCCCCACCGCGCAGGCGGACAGGGCGAGGAGCGACAGCGCGAGGGCGCGGTTCACGGGTGGCCTCCTCCCTGGGCGGGCGCTCCGGCCGGCGCCTCCTCCTTCTTCTTCCCGCCGAAGAGCCTCCCCACGGCGACGAACAGCACCGGCACCAGCACCACCCCCAGGATGGTCGCCACCAGCATGCCGGCGAAGACCGCCATGCCCATCACCTTGCGGGCCTCGGCGCCGGCTCCGGCGGCCCGCACCAGCGGCACCACCCCCAGGATGAAGGCGAAGGCGGTCATGAGGATGGGGCGCAGGCGCAGCTTGGCCGCCTCCATGGCGGCCTCGATCAGCCCCTTCCCCTTCTCGTGCTCGACCTTGGCGAACTCGACGATGAGGATGGCGTTCTTGGCCGCCAGGCCGACCAGCATCACCAGGCCGATCTGGGCGAAGACGTTGGTCACGTAGGACGGGCTGGTCATCCGCGCCAGCCACAGGCCCAGGAAGGCGCCGAAGGCGGCGAAGGGCGTTCCCAGCATCACCGAGAGCGGCAGGGACCAGCTCTCGTACTGGGCCGCCAGCACCAGGAACACCAGCAGGATGGCGAAGGCGAAGACCACCCCGGCGGTGCCCTCCGCCTTCTTCTCCTGGTAGGAGACGTTGGACCACTCGTACCCCATCTCCGGCGGCAGGACCTGCCTGGCCGTCTCCTCCAGCGCCGCCAGCGCCTGGGACGAGCTGTAGCCCGGCGCCGGCTGGCCGGTGATCTCGGCCGCCCGGTACACGTTGAAGCGATTGGTGAACTCGGGGCCCGAGGAGTCCTTGGTGGTGACGATGGTGTCGAGCGGGACGGTCTCCCCCGTGGCGGTGCGCACCGAGAACAGGCCCAGCTTCCGGACGTCGGTGCGGTACTCGGGCTCGGCCTGCAGGTACACCTTGTAGGTCCGGCCGAAGCGGTTGAAGTCGTTCACGTAGGTGCCGCCCAGGAGCGCGCCCAGGGTGGTGTTGACGTCGGTGATGGGGATGCCGAGCTTGGTGACCTTCTCCCGGTCCACGTCGGCGTAGATCTGCGGCACCGAGGCCCGGAAGAAGGTGTTGGCCAGGCCGATCTCCGGCCGCTTGCGGGCCGCGGCCAGGAACTTCTGGGCGTTCTCGGCCAGGAACCCGGGCGTCCCGCCACTGCGGTCCTGCAGCATGATGGTGAAGCCCGAGCCCGAGCCCAGGCCGGTGATGGGCGGGGGCCCGAAGGTCACCGCCAGCGCCTCCGGGACCTCGGAGCGGAGCCGGGCGTTCAGGGCCTGGATGATCTCGAAGGCGTGCTCGCCCTTGGCCTTGCGCTCCTCCCACGGCTTCAGGGAGACGAAGAGGAAGGCGGTGTTGGAGGCGAAGGCCCCGGTGACCATCGAGTAGCCGGTGATGGTGGTGACGTACTGGACGCCGGGAGCCTTGCCGATGATGTCCTCCACCCGGCGCGACACCGCGTCGGTGCGCTCCAGCGAGGCGGCGTCGGGCAGCTGGACGTTGGCGAAGAAGTAGCCGTTGTCCTCGTCGGGGACGAAGCCGGTGGGGATGCGCAGGGCCAGCACCACCGCCAGCACCCCGAACACCGCCACCAGCAGCGAGCTGCGGAAGGCCTTGCGGACCAGGACCCCGGTGAAGGACAGGTAGCCGTCGGTGAAGCGCCCGAAGACCTTGTTGAACCAGTCGTAGAACGGCTTGAGCAGGGACTTCTTGCCCCCCGGGGCCTTGAGCAGCATCGAGGCCAGCGCCGGGGAGAGGGTGAGGGCGTTCACCACCGAGAAGATCACCGAGATGGCGATGGTGATGGCGAACTGCTGGTAGAGGCGGCCGGTGATGCCGCTGATGAAGGCCACCGGCACGAACACCGCCGAGAGCACCAGCCCGATGGCCACCACCGGCCCGGAGACCTCCTTCATGGCCTGGGCGGTGGCCTCCTTGGGGGTCATGCCGTGCTCGATGTGGTGCATCACCGCCTCGACCACCACGATGGCGTCGTCCACCACCAGGCCGATGGCCAGCACCAGGCCCAGCAGCGACAGGGTGTTCACCGAGAAGCCGAGCAGCGGGAACACCATGAAGGTGCCGATGAGCGACACCGGGACGGTGAGCAGCGGGATGAGGGTGGCCCGCCAGTTCTGCAGGAAGACGAAGACCACCAGGATGACCAGCAGCACCGCCTCGAAGAGGGTGCTGACGATCTCCTCGATGCCGGCGCTGATGGAGGCGGTGGTGTCGAGGGTCATCTCCTGCTTCATCCCCGGCGGGAAGCGCCTCGAGACCTCGTCGACCTTGGCGATGACCGCCTTCTTCACCTCCAGGGCGTTGGAGCCCGGGATCTGGTAGATGGCGATGACCGCGGCGGACTTGCCGTTGAGGCGCCCCACCGCGTTGTAGAGCACCGAGCCCAGCTCGGTGCGGGCCACGTCGGCGAGCCGGACCACCGAGCCGTCGGGGTTGGCCCGCACGATCACCTGGCCGAAATCCTCGGGGGTGGGCAGGCGCCCCCGGGTCTTGACCATGTAGGTGAACTCGGTCCCCTTGGGGGCCGGCGGGCCGCCGATCTGCCCCGCCGGCTGCAGGATGTTCTGGGCCTTCACGGCGTTGACGAGGTCGGTGACCGTGAGCCCCAGGGCCTTGAGCCGGTCGGGGCGGACCCAGATGCGCATGGCGTAGTCGGACCCGCCGAAGAGCAGGACCTGGCCCACGCCGGGGATGCGCGCCAGCTGGTCGTTGATGTTGATGAGGGCGTAGTTCGACAGGAAGTTCGAGTCGAAGGCGCCGGAGGGGGAGGTGAGGGTGACGAGCAGGAGCGGGAAGGAGAGCGACTTCTTGACGTTCACGCCGTAGTTCTTGACGTCCACCGGCAGGGAAGGCGTCGCCTGCGACACCCGGTTCTGGGTGAGGACGTTGTCGATGTCCAGGTCCGACCCCACCTCGAACGACACCTCCAGCTTGAGGGTGCCGTCGTTGGCGTTGGTGGACTTCATGTAGATGGACCGCTCCACCCCGTTCACCTGCTGCTCGATGGGGGTGGCCACCGTCTGCTCCACGTCGAGGGCGTTGGCGCCGACGTAGGTGGTGGTGACCTGGATGAGCGGCGGGGTGATCTCCGGGTACTGCGCCACCGGGAGGCGCGTCAGCGCGACGCCCCCGACGATCACCGTGACGATGGAGATCACCATCGCCACGATGGGGCGACGGATGAAGAAGTTGCCCATGGCTCACTTCCCCTGGGCGGGCGGGGCGGGCGAGGGTGCGGGTGCCGGAGGCTTCCCCTCCGGCGCGGGGGCGGCCGGGCTGCCGCCGGCCGGCTGCCCGGCGGACGGGGGCGGCGCCGCGCCGGGGGCCGCGCCTCCCGCCGGAGGCTGGGCGGCGGCGGGCGGCTCGGCCGGGACGACGGTCGCCTTCACGGGCACGCCGTCGCGCACCTTCTGGACGCCCTCCACGATCACCTTCTCGCCGGGCTTCACGCCCTCCTCCAGGATCCACAGGCTGCCGACGCGCGGCCCGGTCTTCACCTTGCGGGTCTCGGCCTTGCTCTCGGCGTTCACCACCACCACCGTGTACTGCCCCTGGAGCTCCTGCACGGAGCGCTGGGGGACGAGCAGCGCGCCGGCGCGCATCTCGTCGCGGTAGCGGACCTTGCCGTAGAGGCCCGGGCGCAGCGTCTTCTTCGGGTTGGGGAAGCCGAGGTCGATGCGAAGCGTCCCGGTGGTGGGGTCCACGGCGCGGTCGACCAGGATGATCTTGCCGCGCTGCGGGTAGACGGAGCCGTCGGCCAGGACCAGCTGGGGTCCTTGCTCCTCGGCCGGCGCCGCCTCCTTCGCGGCCGCGCCCCCGGGCGGCTGGGTCGGCTTCGCGGCCGGGCCCCCACTGGCGGCTCCGGCGGCGCGCTCCGCGTAGCGGAGGTAGAGCGCCTCCGGGATGGCCACCGAGACGCGGATGGGGTCGATGGAGGAGACGGTGGTGAGGAGCGTGGGCTCTCCCTTCCCCACCAGGTCGCCCACCTTGCGCTCGGCCTTCCCGGCCAGGCCGTCCACCGGGGCGGCGATCCGGGTGTAGCCGAGGTCGAGCGAGGCCTTCTCGACGTTGGCCTTGGCGGCGTCGACTTGGGCCTGGGCGGCGCGCCGGGCCGCCTGGGCGTTGTCCAGCTCGGCCTGGCTGATGGCCCGCTCGGCCGCCAGCGGCGTGAAGCGCTTCACGTCGAGGTCGGCCTTGGAGAAGGCGGCCTGGGCCCGCGCCAGCTCGCCCTTAGCCTCGGCGAGCCTGGCCCGGTAGGGCTGGTCGTCGACGGTGAAGAGGAGTTTCCCCTTCTTCACCTCCGAGCCCTCCTGGTAGTCCACCGACTTGAGGTAGCCCTCGACGCGGGCGCGGATCTCCACGTCCTCGAAGCCGCGCAGGGTGGCGGTGAGCTCGCCGCCGATGGGCACGTCGCGCTGGACGACCTCGGCGACGGTGACCTCCGGTAGGGGCGGGGCCTTCGGCTCCTCCTTCTTGGAGCAGGAGGCGAAGAGGGCGAAGGCACAGGCTGCCGCGGCGAGGTGGGACGTCGGAACCTTGGGTGACATGAAACCTCCCCCGTTGGAATGGCGGCGCAGATATAGCACGACGCCCCTCCGAGCGGCGGCCGATGGAGGCTCCGGTGGGGCGGGGCCCCCGACCCGACGCGACGGTCGGTGACCTGGCCGGGCGGCGTCAGCCGAGCCGCACCCGCCGCAGCCGGAGGGCGTTGCCGATCACCGTCACCGACGACACGCTCATGGCGGCGCTGGCGATCATGGGCGAGAGCAGCCACCCCAGCCACGGGTAGAGGACGCCTGCCGCCACCGGCACCAGCACCGCGTTGTAGGCGAAGGCCCAGAACAGGTTCTGGCGGATGTTGCGCATCACCGCGCGCGAGAGCCTCCGGGCCCGGACCAGCGCCGCTAGGTCGCCCTTCACCAGGGTGAGCCCGGCGCTCTCCATGGCCACGTCGGTGCCGCTCCCCATGGCGATGCCCACGTCGGCGGCCGCCAGGGCCGGGGCGTCGTTGATGCCGTCGCCGGCGAAGGCCACCCGGCGCCCCTTCCTGCGCCAGGCGGCCACCACCTCGCCCTTCCCGGCGGGAAGCACCCCGGCCTCGACCTCCTCGATGTCCAGCTCGCGCGCCACCGCCCG
>DASRTO010000052.1:0-3776 GCA_035655915.1 Anaeromyxobacteraceae bacterium | reverse complement strand
CCGGCCTGGAGGAAGGCCGACGCGGCCGGGGCGCTGCGCATGAGTCCCGGGGACGCGACGGCTCTCGGCGTGGTCACGGGCGACCGGGTGCGTCTGGCCACGCGGGCCGGAGCCCGGGACGTGGTGGTGGAGGTCTCGGAGACCATGCAGCGCGGGCACCTGGCCCTGCCGAACGGCCTCGGGCTCACGCTCGAGGGCGGCTCGACCACCGGGCTCCCCCCGAACGAGCTCACGCGAGCGGTCGACCGGGACCCCTGGGTCGGCACGCCGTGGCACAAGCACGTGCCGGCGCGGGTGGAGCGCGCGGCGGGGTGAGCGGGGCATGGTGGGCTACGACGGGGCGGCTGACGCGGCCCCGCCGCTGCCCGCTGCTCGTCAAGCCGACTCCGGGCGCTTGCCCCCGCGGCCGGCCGCCGGCGCGCCGGGGAGCCTGCACGCCGCCAGCACCGGCGCCACCAGCTCCTGGAAGAGCGCGTCCGCCTGCTCCGAAGTGGTCGGGGGCCTCGCCTCGAGCGACCAGATGAGCAGCTCGAAGAGGGCGCCGGCCAGGAAGGCGGCCGCGCCGTCCCGACGGGGACCGGGAGGCAGGATCCGGGCCATGTCCTCACGGACCAGCTCCAGCACCAGGTCCCGCATCCTCCCCTGCACCAGGTGGCTGCTGCGCCGGCCGACCATGGCGCGGAAGACCTGCAGGTGTCCCTGGGCGTGGTCGAGGAGCGCGCGCGAGAAGCCCAGCGGCCGCGCGGCGCCCGAGCGCGCCAGCTCCGCCCGGATCTCCCCTCCCAGGTCGGCGAAGCCACCGGCGAGCACCTCCTCCTTGTCGGCGAAGTGCATGTAGAAGGTCGATCGCCCCACGTCGGCGCGCTCGCACAGGTCCTGCACGCTGAAGCCGTCCCAACCTCGCTCGACGATGAGCGCGACCAGGGCGTCGCGGATCGCGCCGCGCGTGCGCCTCACGCGCCGGTCGTCCCTGGCGGGAAGCTTGCCGCCCATGCTGTGGCCTCCTTCCTGGACAGTCGGGGGGAAAAAGTCCATTTCCGGCCAGAAGCGCCCGCCTGTCGATTGAGTTCTCCCTGGCGCTGGGTACTATTTGGACATCATGTCCAATTACGAACGACTTGTCCAGAAGAACCCGGCCGCCGCCCGGACCGCCCGGGCGCTGCTCCTGGCGGTGGCCGCGGAGACCGCCCTCACCCTGCTGCACTTCGTCCACGGGGCCCTCACGTACCAGGACCCGGGCCGTCTCCACGTGGTCGGCCCGGCACTGGCGATGCTGGGGCTGGCGGCCGCCCTCACCTGGCTCTTCCTGCGACAGCCGGGCCGCCTCACCCTGGGCGCCCTGGTGCTCGCCACCGCCGTCCCGTTCGTCGGCATCTTCGGGCTCTTCCACGGCGGCTGGTCCCACGCCGCCAAGCTCGCCGCCTTCCACGCCGGCGCGTCGAGCGAGACGCTGGAGCGACTCTTCGCCTCGCCCGACTTCGCCTACCCCGACGACGCGCCCTTCGAGGCCAGCGGCGTGCTCGGGCTCGCGGCGGCGGCGGCGGTGGCCCTGCTGCTGCTGCGGCTCGTGCGCCAGGCCCACCGCCGGCCCGGGGCCGGCGCCGCCTCCGGCGCCACGCCTGGCGTCCCGGGCCCCTCGCCGGTCGCGCCGGAGGCCCGCCCGGGCGGCGCCTCCGGCCCGGGCGGCGTGGCCGCGATCGGGCTGGCGCTCCGCATGCTGCTCGACGCGCCGGTGAAGAGCCTGGGAACGCTCCTCGGGGTGGTGGTCTCGGTCTTCCTCATGGCGCAGCAGCTCTCGCTGCTCACCGGAATCCTGGGGCGGGTTACCTCCTTCGTGAGCGGCACCGGCGTGGACGTGTGGATCGCCTCGCTGGCCACCGAGAGCTCGGACGCCACCGACAGCATTCCCGCGAGCAAGGTGGGCGCCGCCGCAGAGACGCCGGGGGTGGCCTGGGCCGCTCCCATCGTCCAGGGCATCGGCAAGGTGACGCGCCCCGACGGCGTCCGCGAGTTCGTGAAGGTGATGGGCGTGGAGGCGCCGCGCTACGCCGGGTTGCCGCGGGCGCTGGCCCCGGGGACGACGCCGGCTTCCCTGCGCGCCTCGGGCCGGATCTTGCTCAACTGGAACGACCGCAAGAGCTTCGCCTCGGCCGAGCCCGGCGACCGCGTCGAGATCGACGGCAAGGCCGCCGTCGTGGCCGGGTTCTTCCAGGGCATGGATCCGCACAGCCCCTACTACTACGCCTACGCCAACATCGACGATGCGCGGTCGCTCACCGACTACCCGCAGGACCGCATTACCTACGTGGCTGTGGGCCTGGCCCCGGGGGAGCGTCCTGCCGACGTGAAGGGGCGCCTCGAGGCCCGCATCCCCAACGTGCTCGTCCGGACGCGGGACGAGTTCGGCGCCATGGAGGAGAAGTACTTCCTGGTGCGATCGCCGGTGGGCTTGGTGTTCGGGATGGGCTCGCTGGTGGCAGCCTTCATCGGCGCCGCCATCGTGGCGGTGACCCTCTACTCCACCGCCATCGACCGCGCCCGCGACTACGGAACCCTCAAGGCCATCGGGGCCCGCCGGGGCGACCTCCTGCTGCTCCTGCTGGTGCAGGCATGGATCTTCGCCGCGGCCGGCTACCTCGTCGGAGTGGCTGCCTTCTTCCTGGTCCGCCACCTCTACCCCGAGCTGCCCATGGCCGCGCCGCCCGGGCTGGTCCTCGGCATCGCCGCCGCGGCGCTGCTCTCCTGCACGGCGGCGTCGGTGGCCGCCATCCGCCGCGTCCTGCAGCTCGACCCGGCGCTGGTCTTCAGGAGCTAGGCCATGATGGCGTCCTCCGGAAGGTCCGACGTCGCCCTCGAGGGCCGGAGCATCGGCAAGGTGTTCGGCCGCGGCGACCTGGCGGCGCGCGCCCTCCACCCGTCCGACATCCAGGTCCGGCGCGGCGAGGTGCTGGTCATCATGGGCCCGTCCGGCAGCGGCAAGACCACGCTCCTCAGCATCCTCGGCCTGGTGCTCTCCCCCACCGAGGGCGAGGTGCTGGCCGATGGGCGCGTCGTCTCCGGCGCCGCGCCGGACGAGCTGGCGGTGCTTCGCCGCGATCGGCTGGGCTTCGTCTTCCAGCAGTTCAACCTCCTGCCCAGCCTGAGCGCGCTCGAGAACGCCGCCGTACCCCTGCTGCTCTCGGGCGCCGGCGCGGTCGAGCGCCGCCGCAAAGGGATGCGGGCCCTGGAGCTAGTGGGGATGGCCGAGAAGCGATCCGCCAGGCCCCGCCAGCTGTCGGGAGGTCAGCAGCAGCGCGTGGCCATCGCGCGCGCCCTGGTGAACGACGCACCGGTACTGCTCTGCGACGAGCCGACCGCCTCGCTGGACGGCGCCACCGGTCGCGGGATCCTGGCGACCCTCCGCCAGCTCGCGACCGGGGGCCGCGCGGTGGCCATCGTGACCCACGACGAGCGGGTGCTCTCCATCGCGGACCGGCTCGTCAACGTCGTCGACGGCAGGGTGGTCCCCGCCGCGCCTGAAGCGCTGGCGGCAGCGGCCGCGGCGCCTGCCACCGCCAGCCTTCACCTCTACCCCATCAGGAGGACGTCATGAGTCCGAATCGAGCGCTTCACCTGTCTCTGGCCGTCATGGCGCTGGCCACGCCGCTTTCAGGCTGCGGCCTGCACGGGAAACCCACCGTCGAGCGGAAGGCCGCCGCGCAGGCAGGCCCCTCCCGAACGGGCCCGGCATCGCTTGCCGACGCGGTCGAGCCCGAGCACGTGGTGGCGCCCGGAAT
>DASRTO010000051.1:0-2516 GCA_035655915.1 Anaeromyxobacteraceae bacterium | reverse complement strand
CGGTCCGGCGAGGCGGTTTCCGCCCGCCGGACTTTCTTTCTCTTCCTCTCGCCCTGCCCTTGATTCCGGCGGCGCTCTCTGCATAAATATGCACCTACCATGCATACACTCTCGACGGCGGCGGTCGGGGCCTCGGGCTACTCCGGGCTGGAGCTGACCCGCCTGCTGGCACGCCATCCCCGCCTCCACCTCGCAGCCCTCTACTCGGACCGCTGGGCCGGCGAGGCGGCCGGCGCGCGCGTGCCCCTGCCCGAGCCCGCCGCCGCCCTGCGCTACCGGCCCCTCGCCGAGGCCGAGGGCCTCGAGGCCGAGGTGGCGTTCCTGGCCACGCCGGCCGAGGTGTCGCTGCGGCTGGTCCCCGTCCTCCACGCCCGCCGTGTGCGGCTGGTGGATCTCTCCGGCGCCTTCCGGCTGCTCGACGCGGCCGCCTATCCCAGGTGGTACGGCTTCGAGCACACGGCGGCGCGGCTGCTCCCCGAGGCGCGCTACGGGCTCCCCGAGCTCGCCCGCGACCGGCTCGGCGGCGCCACCCTGATCGCCAATCCCGGCTGCTATGCCACCGCCACGGCCCTGGCGCTGGCGCCCCTGGTCCGATCCGGCGCCGTCGCGCGGGACGGCATCGCCGTCGCCGCCATGAGCGGTGTCTCCGGCGCCGGCCGCAAGTCGAGCGAGGACTACAGCTTCTGCGAGGTGGACGAGGACCTGCGCGCCTACCGGGTGGGACGCCACCAGCACGTCCCCGAGATCGAGCAGACGGTGGCCCGCAGCGCCGGCGCCTGCGGCCCCATCTCCTTCACGCCGCACCTGGTGCCGCTGCGGCGCGGCATCCTGGCCACCTGCACGCTGCGGCTCGAGGAGCGGGCCACGGCTCGCGACCTCGCGGCGGCCTACGAGAAGGCCTACGCCGGCGAGCCCTTCGTGAGAGTCCTCCCGGCCGAGCAGGTGGCGGTGAAGGACGTGGTGCGCACCAACCGCTGCCACCTGGGAGTCGCCGCCGACCCCCGGGTGGGCGTGGCGGTGGCGGTCTCGGCCATCGACAACCTGGTGAAGGGCGCGGCCGGCCAGGCGGTGCAGGCCCTCAATGCCGCCCTGGACATCGACGAGACGACCGGCCTCGATCTCCCGGGAGGCTAGCGGTGAAGGTCCCCAGGGGCTTTCGCTTCTCCGGCGTCCCGAGCGGCGTCAAGCCGCAGCGGCGCGACCTGGCGCTGCTGGTCTCCGACGTCCCGGCCGCCGCCGCCGGGGTCTTCACGGTGAACCGGACCGCCGCCGCGCCGGTGCTCGATGCCCGCGACCGCGTCCCGGCCGAGGGCATGCGCGCCATCGTCGCCAACGCCGGAAACGCCAACGCCCTCACCGGTCAGGCCGGGCTGGAGGACGTCTCCGCGGTGCGGGCCGCCGCCGCCCAGGCGCTGGGCGTGCAGAAGCGCGCCATCCTCACCGCCTCGACCGGCGTCATCGGCCAGCGGCTTCCCGTCCAGAAGATCCTGGCGGCCCTGCCGCAGGCGGTGGAGCAGCTCGGCGACCACGCCGAGCTCGCTGCCGAGGCGTTGCTCACCACCGACACGCGGCCCAAGACGACGGCGCGGGAGGTGGTGCTGGGCGGCAAGAGCGCCACCCTGACCGCCATCTGCAAGGGCTCGGGGATGATCGCCCCGCAGATGGCCACCACCCTGTGCTTCGTGGCCACCGACGCGGCCGTGAAGCCGGAGGTGCTCCAGGAGACCCTGCGCCGGGCGGTGCGCAACACCTTCCACATGGTGACGGTGGACGGGGACATGTCCACCAACGACACCGTCTACGTCCTCGCCAACGGCCTGTGCGGGAACCCCCGCATCGCCGGCCCGGGCCCGGACCTGGAGGTCTTCGAGGCCGCCCTGACCGACTTGTGCCGGGAGATGGCCCGCGCCGTGGCCATGGACGGCGAGGGGGCCACCAAGTTGGTGGAGGTGGTGGTGGACGGCGCCCCATCCGAGGAGGCGGCCCGCGACTGCGCCTTCGCCATCGCCAACTCGCCCCTGGTCAAGTCGGCCTTCTTCGGGGCCGATCCCAACTGGGGCCGGGTGCTCTCCACGGTGGGGGCCCGGGCCGGGTCGCGCGGCTGGCCCATCGACCCGTTCCGCGCCCGGGTGACGCTCCAGTCCATCCCGGTCTTCGGCGGCGGCGGGCCGCTGGAGCTCGACCGCGACGCCCTCAAGGCGCGGATGCGCGAGACCCGCATCGACGTGCGGGTGGACCTCCAGGCGGGGGAGGGCCAGGCCACCGCCTGGGGCTGCGACCTCTCCTACGACTACGTCAAGATCAACGCCGACTACGCCTCGATGCTGGTGCAGCGCCCCGACGGCGGGGTGGGCAAGGACGATCACGTCGCCCAGTACACCCCGGCCTTCAAGCGCACCCTGCTGGTGGAGGCCCTGAAGTACATCTCCGCCTTCTCCGGGCAGGTGGCGGTCATCAAGTACGGCGGGGCCGCCATGGTGAAGGAGAGCCTCAAGGAGGCCTTCGCCGAGGACGTG
>DASRTO010000050.1:0-12468 GCA_035655915.1 Anaeromyxobacteraceae bacterium | reverse complement strand
CGGCAACGCTCGCGCCGGCCTCTCCTCCTCCTCAGGCCGTGATCGTCGTGCCGGTGCCGGCCGAGCTCGCCGGCCCGGCGCCGGGTCCCGCCGCGCCGCGCTCGGCCCGGCAGGAGGCCGCCCAACAGAAGCTTCGCCTGGGCGACCGGCTGCTCGCCGAGGGCGACGAGCGTCTCGCCCTGTTCGCCTACCAGGACGCGGTCAACCAGGATCCCCGCAACGCGGAAGCGCGCCTCAAGCTGGGGCGGGTGTACGCGACGCTGGAGCACCTGCCCGAGGCGCTGGAGCAGTTCAGCGTGGCGGTGGCGCTCGACCCCGGCGACGCGGAGGCGCGGCGCGCGCTGGAGGAGACGCGCGCTCGTCTGGAGGGGCGCGCTCCCCCGCCCGGAGCGCCCATCATCGTGCGGGTTCCCGCGGGGGGCTCGCTGGCGCCGCCCGCGGAGCCCAAGCCGGCGCAGAGTCCCTGAACCCGGGTCCCAGGGCGGGCCCGGTGCCGCTCCCCGGGCGCGTGGCCTCGACCGCGCCCGGCCGCGGCGGGTTCCCCTCCTTCAGGCTCCGAGCGCGGCCGCCGCCAGGGCCGTGGCGCCGGCCAGGAGGGCGGCCGCGCCGACGAGGCCAGCCTGCCCCCCCGCGGCGCCGGCCGCCGGCCCAGGCCGGACGGCCGCGTCGGCCTCCGGGCCAGGCCGGCCGGTGCCGCCGGGACCCTCCGCCGGCAGGATCAGGGTCAGAACGCTCCGGCCGAGGGCGATCTCGTCGCCGGAGCGAAGCGCCCGGGGGCGGCGAAGGACCGGCGCGCCGTTCAGGCGCAGGCCGTTCTTGCTCCCGAGGTCCCACAGGACGAAGCCGCCACGGGCGCGGGCCAGCCGGACGTGGCTTCGGGACGCTCCCGGGTCGGCCAGGCGCAGCGTCGCCGCGCGACCCCTGCCCAGGGTGGACTCCTCCCCGAGGGGCAGGCGCCGGCCGGCGTCCGGCCCCTCCAGCGCCAGCAGGCAAGGACCACTCACCGGCTCGTGGCCCCGTCCGGCTTCGGCGAGGAGCCGGGCGGCGAGAGCGCGCGTGCCCGCCGGAGGCGGCTCCGGGCGCGCCTCCAGTACCGCGCCGGCCAGCCGCAGCGAGTCGCCCGGCCTGAGCAGGCGGCGGCTCCCCGGCGGCAGCGCTCGCGGCGGAGCGCCCGCCGGGCGGAGCACGGCCCCGGGGACCAGCGCCTCGACCACGGGGCCGGAGGGCGACCGAGTGAGGGCCAACGCCCCGGGCGGCGCCCCGTCGAGTCGCACCGCGTCGGCGGGCCCGCCGCCGGCGGTGGAAGGGCCGGCAAGGGCCACCTCCTCCGGGGCAGAGCCGGGCCGGTGTACCATCAGCGCCGCCGACATGCCGCCCCTCCGTCCAAGCGCCGTGCCAGGGCCTGGCCCGCAGGCGGTACCGGTTTCCCCAGGCGGGGCGCCCCCTTGGGCGGCGACGCGCCGGCGGGGCTGCCCCATCGCGGTCCGCGCCGCGGTCCTGGCGGCCGCGCTGGTGGCGGGATGCCGGGACCCCCAGGCCGGCCCGGGAAAGCTCTCCGGGGCCGACCGCCTGCCCCTGTACCGGGTGGCGCGGGCCGAAGGTCCCATCGAGATCGACGGACGGCCCGACGAGGCGGCCTGGAACGCGGCGCTCCAGATGCCACTGGTGGACTCGCTCGGCGGCCAGCCGCCGCGGCTGCCCACCGTGGCCCGCGTGCTGCGCGACGAGCGCCACCTGTTCGTGGCCTTCGACTGCCGCGACGACCAGGTCTTCGTCCGCCCGGGACGGCAGCACGACGACCCCATCTGGGAGGACGAGGTGGTCGAGGTGTTCCTGGACCCCTCCGGCGCCGGCCGCGACCACGTGGAGATCGAGGTCTCCCCCGCCGGCGTCACCTTCGACGCCCGGTTCGAGCGGCGCCGCAGCGACCTGGACCGGGCGCGGGCCTGGGAATCGGGAGTCGTCGCCGCGGCCCGAATCGATCGCGGGCCGTCGGGCGACCGCGGCTGGACGGCGGAGCTGCGGCTGCCCATCGAGGCGGTGCGAGGCGCCGCGCCGCCGCCGCGCTCGGGCTCGCGCTGGCGGGCCAACCTGTTCCGGATGGAGACCCACAACCGCGCCGGCATGGTCGAGGGGCAGGCCTTCTCGCCACCCTACCGCGGCGACTTCCACGCGCTCGACCGCTTCGGGTGGCTGGTCTTCTGACGCGCCCGGCCGCCGGGACGAATCTGAACGAGATGGACGGCCCGGCGGCGCCGGAGGCCGGTTCCGGCACTCAGGGGCGCGACCGCTCCCGCCACAGGGCCCAGGCGTCGATGGCGCCGGCGGGATCCACGCGGCGCACCGTCCGCCCGTCGCTCCAGAAGCGGACGGCGCCCCGGTCCGTGCGCAGCACCTCGGCGCCGCCCTCCTGCCAGCGCCGCACCGCCTCGGCGTGCGGGAAGCCGAAGGGGTTGTGGCGGGAGAGGGACACCACCGCCCAGCGGGGACGGACCGCGGCCACCAGGGGCGCCGTGGACGCGGTCCGGCTGCCGTGGTGGGGCACCTTGACCACGTCGGCGGAGAGGTCGCCTCGCTCGAGGAGCGCCGCCACGCCGGCCCCCTCGACGTCCCCCGGAAAGAGGAAGGCCGTCGTCCCGTAGCGCACGCGCAGCACCAGCGAGGCCTCGTTCTGGGTGAGCTCCTCCGCGCCCGGCGGAGGCCCCAGCACCTCCACCCGCACCCCGGCCCGCTCCCAGGCGTCGCCGCGGGCCAGGCGCCGCGGCGCGGGCAGGCGGGCCCAGGCGGCCGCGACCTCCTCCCCGCCGCGCCGCCCGCTGGCGAGGAGCGCCTCCACGGGGAGGGCCTCGGCCACCGCCGGCAGGCCGAGCAGGTGGTCGGCGTGCGGGTGGGAGAGGAAGGCCGCCGCGAGGCGCCCCACCCCGGCGTCGCGGATGAAGGGCAGGACGTCGCGGGCCCCGGGATCGCGGCGGCCGCGGGGATCGCCGCCCGCGTCCACCAGGATTGCCGAGCCGTCGGGGAGGCGCAGCACCGCCGCGTCTCCCTGCCCCACCGAGAGGAAGGTGACCTCCAGCCCGCCGCGGAGCCGGGCCGCGAGCCCGCGCAGCGGGCCGGGGGCGAGAAGTGCCGCCGCCGCCGCCCCGGCGCAGGCCCAGCGCCTCGCCCCGCGCAGCCGCAGCGCCAGGAGCCCCAGGCCGTAGCTCGCGGCCAGGCCCGCGGCCCCGGGGGAGGCGAGACCCACCGTGGACCAGGAAGGGGAGCCGAAGGCCTCGGCCAGCCAGAGGAGCGCCGCCGCCAGGGGGCGGCAGGCGAGGAGGAGCGGCGCCGCCAGGGCCGGCGAGACGGCCGCCGCCACGGCGGCGGCCGCGGCCACGACCGTGAGCGCGCTCCCCACCGGCACGCCGGCCAGGTTCGCCGGCACGGCCAGGAGGGAGAGGCGGCGGAAGTGGAAGGCGGTGAGCGGGGCGGTGGCCAGCGTGGCGGCGGCGCTGGCGGAGGCGGCCTGGAGCAGCCACTCGCCGGCCCGCCGGAGCCGGCCGGCGCCCGGAGCGGGGGCGGGGATCGGGCAGGCCCGCCGCAGCGGCGCGGTGAGGAGCGCCAGCCCCGCCACCGAGGCGAAGGAGAGCTGGAAGGAGAGGTCGGAGAGCGCCGCCGGGTCGGCCGCCAGGATGCAGAGCGCCGCCAGCGAGAGGGCGTCCAGGGCCGATGCTTCGCGCTGGAGGAGCGCCGCGGCGAAGACCACCAGGGCCCCCAGCGCCGAGCGCACCACCGGCACCTGCGCCCCGGTGGCCAGTGCGTAGGCGGCGGCCACCGGCACGGCCAGGGCCGCCGAGGCCCGCTCCGGGTCGAGGCGAGTGGCGACGGCGTCGCTGCGGTGGAGGAGCCAGCGGATGGCGCGCCGGGTCCCGAAGGCCACCACCGCCAGGTGCAACCCCGACACCGAGAGCAGGTGCACCAGGCCGCTGCGGGCGAAGGCCTCCTGGTCGGCCGGGGAGACCTCGCCCTGGTCGCCGGCCCCGATGGCCCGGACGAGCGCCGCCTCCCGCGGCGGGAGCGCCGCGGCGGCGGCGGCGAGCCGGTCCCGCCCGGCCTCCAGCCAGGCCAGCGGCGAGGGGCGGGCCAGCCGCACCGGCGGCGCCCGCGCCCGCGCCTCCCATGCCACGCCTCGCGCCAGCGCCTGGGAGGCGCGGTCTCGCCCGCCCGGGTTGAGGGCGGGGGGCGGGGCGTCGAGGCGGGCCGAGAGCGCCACCTGGTCGCCGAGCGCCAGCGGGAACGGAGCCTGCGGCGCGGAGACGTCGAGCAGGGGGCCTTCCGGCCGGCGCAGCAGGAAGCGGACCCGCTCCCGGGAGCGGACGGGCACCGAGGCGACGCGCCCCTCCAGCCGTACCTCCTCGCCGGTGGCAGAGGTGGGCGACGCCCAGGACTGGAGCCGAGCGGCCGCCGAGCCGGCGAGGACGAACGCCGCCGGGGCCGTGAGCGGGGAAAAGGCGAGGAGAATCGAGGTGACGGCGATCAAGCCGCCCCCCGGAAGGAGGGGGGAAAGGGCCACGCCGGCGGCGAAGCAGGCGGTCCAGATGTGGGTGGTCCGCCGCCAGTTCATGACTGACCCATCCGGTCCAGTACAGGAAAATTCCCGTGAATATTGACATGGTTGCCGCACCGTGCTAACGTGCGCCAACTTGGCTCCGCGCGCCGCCGCCAAGTCCATGTGCGGCCGGCTTCTGCAGCGGGGCGGAGGTCTGAATGCCAGTGATCCAGATGAGTCAGTCGTCCCCGATGTTCAAGGTGGGCGACAAGGCGGTCTACCCGGGCCAGGGCGTGGGCGAGGTGATGGGCATCGAGCACAAGGAGGTCGCCGGGCAGCGCCAATCCTTCTACGTGCTCCGCATCCTCGACAACGGGATGAAGATCCTCATCCCCATGAACAAGGTGAACTCGGTCGGCCTGCGCGAGATCATCGGGGAGAAGGACGTCCGCAAGGTCTACAGCATCCTCCGGGAGAAGGAGGTCTCGGTCGACTCCTCGACCTGGAACCGTCGTTACCGGGAGTACATGGACAAGATCAAGACCGGCTCGGTCTTCGAGATCGCCGAGGTGCTGCGCGACCTCTACCTGCTCCGCTCCGACAAGGACCTCTCCTTCGGCGAGCGCAAGATGCTCGACACCGCGCGCAGCCTGCTCATCAAGGAGCTGGCCATCGCCAAGGACTGCGACGAGCAGGACGTGGAGGCCGATCTCAAGAAGATCTTCAACGTCACCTGATCCGCGGCCGACCCCGGGGACCCCGGCCCCCGGGATGGCCGCACGCCGTCCGCCGCGCAGCCACCGGCCCGCGCGGCGGTCGCGTTTCCAGGGATCGGGGCGCCGTCCGGGCCGGGACCGGGTCACGGCCGGAGCCGTGGAGCACGGGCGGTGCCAGGCGCCGGGGGCGGAGGCAGCCATGATCGGCAGCGAGCGTGTGGGGGCCATCGTCGCCGCCGGCGGCTCGGGCAAGCGCGCCGGGGTGGCCAAGCAGTGGGTGGCCCTGGGCGGTGAGACGGTGCTGCGCCGGTCGGCGCGGGCGCTGGCGGCCTGCGACCTGGTCGACGAGCTGGTGGCGGTGGTGCCCGAGGGGGAGGAGGCCCGCGGGGTGGCCGAGATCTCCACCCTGGGGAAGCCGTTCCGGGTGGTCCGCGGCGGGGCGCGGCGCGGCGACTCGGTGCGCCAGGGCGTCGAGGCCATGCCTCGTTGCCAGGTGCTGTTGGTCCACGACGCGGCGCGTCCCTTCGCCAGCCCGGCGCTGGTGCGGGCGGTGGCGCTGGCCGCCTCCGAGGCCGGGGCGGCGCTGGCGGCCTTGCCCGTCACCGACACCGTGAAGCGGGCCCGGGACGAGCGGGCGGTGGAGACGCTCGACCGGCGCGAGCTGTGGCTGGCCCAGACGCCCCAGGGCTTCCGGGTGGAGGTGCTGCGCCGGGCCCTCGCCGCCGCGGGCGCGGCCGCCGGCGAGGCCACCGACGAGGCCCAGCTGGTGGAGCGCCTGGGCGAGCCGGTGCGCCTCGTCCCCGGCGAGCCCGGGAACCTCAAGATCACCAGCGGCGCCGACGTGGCGCGGGCCCGGGCCCTCACCGAGGCCCCCTTCGCGGTGGGCGTGGGCTATGACGTGCACCCCTTCGGCGCCGGCCGCCGCCTGGTGCTGGGCGGCGCCGAGTTCGAGGGGGACGGGCTCCTGGGGCACTCCGACGCCGACATCTGCGCCCACGCCGTGGGGGACGCCATCCTGGGCGCTGCCGGCCTGGGCGACCTGGGGCGGCACTTCCCCGACGGCGACCCGAGGTGGAGGGGGGTGTCGTCGCTGCTGCTGCTCGGCGAGATCGCCAGGAAGGCCGGGGAGCTGGGCTGGCGGGTGGGGAACTGCGACGTGACGCTGGCGGCGCGCCGGCCGCGGGTGGCCCCGCGCGCCGAGGAGATGCGCCGGAACCTGGCCGAGGCCCTGGGCGTCTCCCCGGCGCAGGTGAACGTCAAGGCCACCACCGGCGAGGGGCTGGGCTTCGTGGGGCGCGGGGAGGGGATTGCCGCCCACGCGGTGGCGCTCTTGCTGCGGGGGCCGGCCTGATGGCGGGCCAGCCGGGAGGCGACGCACCCGGTGGGCCCGGCGAGGGCCCGGCCCCCGGCGCGGACGGGCGCGGCTGGGAGGAGCCGCCTCCGCCTCCGCGCCGGCGCCCGGCGCTCCTCTCCCGCTCGCCGGTCTTCGCGGCCGCGGCCATGGCGGCGGTGGGCTGGCTGCTCTGGGACCTGTGGCCGGACACGGCCTTCTTCTTCTCCTCCACCGCCCCCATCGACCTGGGCGCGCCCGGGGCCTACCGCCTCGAGCTGGCCCGGCCGAACCGGCTGGCGCGGATCGCCGGGCCCCCGGTGGCGTCGGTGGCCGGCGTCGAGACCCGCGGCGGCGAGCGGCGGGTGGTGGGCCTCCTCGGCACCAGCCTGGCGGTGGATCGCCCGGGCGGCGCCGCGCCGGCGGCGGTGTACGAGGGGCGGCTCCTGCCCGCCCGCCGCGGCCGGGACTACGCCCCCTTCGTCGCCGAGCTGCGCCGGCGCGGCTGGACGCCCGGCCAGCGCTGGATGGTGCTGCGCGACGGCGAGCGGCCGCGCCAGCGCTACGGCCCGCCGCTCCTGTCGCTGCTCCTCGTCGCGGTCGGGGCCGTCAACGCGAAGGCGCTCGTCCGCAGCCTGGCCTCATTGAGGTAGGCTGCGGGGTCGCCGCCATGACCATCCTGCTCTTCGACACCCTCGCCGGCCGCAAGCGCGAGCTTGCGCCCCTCGATCCGGGCAAGGTGCGCTTCTACGCCTGCGGTCCCACGGTCTACGATCACGCCCACCTGGGCCACGCCCGCAGCTACGTGGTGTGGGACGTGGTGGTGCGCCACCTCCGGGCCCGCGGCCTCGAGGTCCGCTACGTCCGCAACTACACCGACGTGGACGACCGGATCATCAAGCGGGCCGCCGAGCGGGGCGAGGACCCGGCGGCCCTGGCGCGGCGCTTCGCCGACGCCTTCCTGGAGGACATGGACGCCCTCGGCTGCCTGCGCCCCGAGGTCGAGCCGCGGGTCACCGAGACCATCCCGGAGATCGTGGCCCTGATCGGGACGCTGGTGGAGCGGGACTTCGCGTACGCCCCGGGCAACGGCGACGTCTACTTCGCGGTGCGCAAGTTCCCCGAGTACGGCCGGCTCTCCAAGCGCAACCTCGACGACCTCCTGGCCGGGGCGCGGGTGGAGCCGGGCGAGGCCAAGCGCGACCCGCTCGACTTCGCGCTGTGGAAGGCGGCCAAGCCCGGCGAGCCGTGGTGGGACTCTCCGTGGGGCAAGGGACGGCCGGGCTGGCACATCGAGTGCTCGGCCATGACCCTGAAGCACCTGGGCGCCCCGCTCGACATCCACGCCGGCGGCAAGGACCTCATCTTCCCGCACCACAGCAACGAGATCGCCCAGTCGGTGGCGGCGGCGGGGGACGGGGTGCACGCGGAGAGCTACGCCCGCCACTGGATGCACAACGGGTTCCTGGAGATCGACAGGGTGAAGATGTCGAAGTCGCTCGGCAACTTCTTCACGGTGCGCCAGGTGCGGGAGCGCTATGACGCCGAGGCCCTGCGCCTCTTCCTCCTCGGCACCCACTACCGCAACGACTTCAACTTCGCCGACGGTCTGCTCGACGAGGCCGAGAGGCGCCTGCGCTACCTCTACGACACCCTTGCCAAGGTCGACGCCCTGGCGGCCGGGGCCGCGCCGGGGCGGGCGCCACCCGGGCCGCTCGCGGACCTGGCCCCGCGCTCGGGCGAGGCGCTCGACGACGACTTCAACACCGCGGCGGTGCTGGGCCACCTGGCCGAGGCCTTCACCGCCGCCAACGCCCTGGCCGACCGGAAGGGCAGGCGCACCGCCGAGGAGCAGGGGGCCCTCTCCCGCTTCGCCGTCGACGCGCGGGCGGTGGGCGGGGTGCTCGGGATCCTGGGACGGCCGCCAGCCGAGGCGCTGCTCGCCCTGCGCGGCAAGGCCGCGGCGCGGCGCGGCATCGACCCGGCCCTGGTGGAGGCGCGCATCGCAGAGCGGGCCGCCGCCAGGAAGGCCAGGGATTTCGCGCGATCGGACGCCATCCGCGACCTGCTCCTGGGGATGGGCGTGGAGATCAAGGACGGAGCGCAGGGGACCACCTGGACCGTGGCTTGACGGCCGAGCGCGTCATTCATTGACGCAGGGTGCATGCCGGGCTGGACGCCCCGTACGGGACGCGCGGCGTCCGACCTCGCGAGGGCATGATGTGCCGCTACCCCTCCCGGAGGCCTCCATGACCCGCCGCCTCGCCGCGATCGCCCTCGCCGCCGCCCTCGCCGCCTGCCAGGAGAAGGCGAAGCCGCAGGGCCTCCCCGTCGAGGCCACGGTGGGGACGAACCCGGGCCTGTCGGCCAGCGTGGAGGTCATCTACGACGGCCTGGGGATGCCCCACATCTACGCTCGGACCGACGGGGACGGCGCCTACGCCTTGGGCTACGCCCACGCCCGCGACCGCCTCTTCCAGATGGACCTCTACCGCCGCGGCGCCCGCGGCAAGCTGTCGGAGCTGCTGGGATCGTCGACCCTCGAGGACGACGTCCAGGCGAGGACCATCTTCACCGGCATCCGCGAGACGTCGCCCGGGGTCTTCGAGCTCGGCCGGGTGGAGGACTTCATCGCCCAGGACCTGGCCGCGCAGTCGGCGGAGGCGAGCGCCGTGCTGCAGCGTTACGCCGACGGCGTGAACCGCTTCCTCCAGGACCTGGCGACCGGCGCCAACGGTGCCCGCCTGCCCATCGAGTACGTCCTGGTCACCGGCGGCGTTCCCGCCATCGCCCCCTGGACCGTTGAGGACACCGTCGCCATCGGCCGGGCCTTCTCGCAGCAGCTCTCATTCGACCTCGACGTCGGGCCCGGGCTGGCGGCGCTGGCCTTCCACTGCACCACCCCCCAGGCCACGCTCGACTGCTTCGCCCTCGCGGACCTGACCCGCTCCGCCCCGGCGGTGGGGAGCTTCGTCCTGCCGCCGCAGGCGCCGCCGGCCGTGAAGCCGGTGCCGGTCGCGGCCGCGGCCAGCCTGCGCGGGGCCGCCGCCCAGGCCCGGAACCCGTACTGGCTCCTCGGCCCCGAGAAGGGTGCCTCCAACAACTGGGTGGTCCACGGGAGCCGCACCGCCACCGGGCGGCCGCTCCTCGCCAACGACCCGCACCTCGGCTACCAGAACCCGTCGATCTTCTACCTGGCCCAGCTCTCGAGCGACACCCGCGACGTGGCCGGCGTCACCTTCCCGGGCGTGCCGGGGGTGCTCATCGGCCACAACGGCAAGCTGGCCTGGGGCGTCACCACCGTCGGCTACGACGTGACCGATACCTTCGTGGAGACGCTGCAGACGGCCGGGGTCCCGGGCGCCGTCTTCCACCAGGGCGCGTTCCAGCCCATCCAGGTGCTGAACGAGCAGTTCGGCGTCGCCGGAGGCATGACCGGCTGCCCGGCGCCCTGCACCGTGACGGTCCCCATCCCGGTGGTGCCCTGGCACGGCCCCATCCTCCCGGGGTCGATCCAGGGGACCACCGCCCTGTCCGTCCAGTGGACCGGGCAGCGCCCCACCCAGGAGATCCTGGCCTACTGGCAGCTCAACGCCGCCACCACCGTGGACCAGGCCTTCCAGGCGCTGACCTGGTTCGACGTTGGGGCGCAGAACTTCGTGCTGGCCGACACCGGAGGCCACATCGGCTACGACCCGCACGCCTGGGTGCCCATCCGCCCGGCCGGATGCGCGCCGTGGGCGCCCGTGCCCGGCGATGGCAGCTGCGACTGGACCGGGCGCATCGCCGACGCCAACCTGCCGCAGGCGAGGGACCCGACCGAAGGCTGGGTGGCCACCGCCAACAACGACATCACCGGCTCGACGGCGGACAACGACCCGTTGACGCCGCAGTACCTCTACTTCACCAACGACCTGGGGTACCGGCACGCCCGCATCGCCCAGCGCCTCACCGAGAAGGACCACGGCTACACCCTCGACGACATGACCTCCATCCAGGCCGACGTGCACTCGCTCTTCGCCGAGGCGCTGGTCCCGGCCCTGCTGGCCTGGTGGGACAGCGGCACCTGCGCCACCACCGGCGCCGCGGGAAGCTGCGCCGACGCGCTGGCCTCCCGCAGCCTCGGCCCGGCGCGCGATCTCCTCGCCGCCTGGGACGCCGCCAGCCCGCAGCGGTACCAGACGCCCACTGGGCTCGCCACGGCCAACCCGGCCGGCGCGGCGTCGGCCAACGTCGTCGAGCGGCTGGCGGCGGCGGCCTCCATGCTCTTCCACGCCCTGGTGCCGCGACTGGCCCGCCGGATCCTCGACGACGACCTGGCCCGCTACGGGTTCACGGTGAACACCTGGCTCGACTCGCAGGAGACCGCCAAGTACCTGGTGGCGCTGGGCGGCTACGCGCCCGGCCGCACGCCGCCGGCGGTGCCGCTCCTCACCGAGGCCACGGGCCAGTCGATGTGCCGCGTCTACAGCCCCGGCGGCGGGACCTTCGGCAACGAGACCTGCGCCGACATGGCGGTACTGGCGCTCCAGGATGCGGTGACCTTCCTCTCGGCCCAGCCGGAGTTCGGCCCCAGCGCGGCCCCGCAGGGCTGGCAGTGGGGCCGCCTGCACCGCGCCTCCTTCCGCTCGCAGCTGAGCCCGAGCACCACCCTCCTCGACTACGGCCCCTTCGCCAACGACGGCGGCCTCCACACCGTGGACGTGGCCAACTTCTCCTGGTCCAACGACGGGACGGGCGGGTTCACCCAGGACAGCGGCCCCAACGTCCGCTTCGCCGCCGAGGTCGAGCCCTCGACCATCCGCTGGCGCGCCGTCGTCCCCGGCGGCCAGTCCGGCTTCCCGGGCGACCAGAACTACATGGACCAGATCTCCGCCTACCTCGCCAACGCCCCGGGCGACCAGCCGTACGCCCGGAGCGAGGTCGAGGCGGCCGCGGCGCGGAGCGTGGTATTCACGCCCTGATGGCGCGGGAGATCGGCGGGGGACGCGCCCTGAGGATCCTGCACATCTCGGGGTCGGTTCCGAATCCCCTGGCACTTCGATCGCTTCCGTAGGGCGGGGGCTCGTCGTCGTCGAGCCGGGGGGATGAAGCCCCCCTGGACCCCCCCTCGCTCCGGCCCAGCCTCATCCGGTTGGGCCTGCGCTCGCCCGGCACCATAGGGCGGGCTCGTCTCTGAGCATTGGTCACAAGTCGGCCTCGGTTCTGGTTGCCGTCTCGAGAAACCCGCGGCGGCGGGGATGCGCGCGCCGTTCCCGGCAATGAGGAGGACGGCGACAGCGCCGCGCGGGCGGCCCGGTGACGAACGGCCGGGCCATATTCGCTGACAGTGTATCCCGGTTGGGTTCACTGGGCGGAATTGGGACGAAACCTCTTGACATGAAGGACGACGGATTCCGGCCGCGCGGATGGCGTCGCTCCGGAAGGCCGCTCCTGGCGCACGCAGCGCCGCTCCCGGCGCCTCTGCGGATCGCCCGAGGGGTGGCGGCACCCCCTCGCGTCGCGCTTGCGGTCGGGCCTCCCAGACCCCTCCAGGGAGGCCCGGATTCCCGTGTTACCAAGGACCATCCTCGACGGAGGTCCCATGGCTCCCATCGCTTCCCTCGACTCCCGCACCCTGGCCCGCCGCCTCGGCGAGCTCGCCGGCGACGAGCGGAGAATCCAGGTCGACTTCCTCCTCCACCTCGAGGAGTTCGATCGGAGACGGGCCTTCCTCGAGCTGGGCCACGGCTCCCTGTGGGCCTTCTGCCTCACGGTCCTCCACCTCCGGGAGGGGTCGGCCGAGCGGCGCATCCACGCCATGCGGGTGCTGCGCCGCTTCCCCCGGCTGGCAGGAGCCCTCCGGGACGGGAGGCTGTGCCTCTCCACCCTGGCCCTGCTGGGACAGGTCCTCACCG
>DASRTO010000049.1:0-7268 GCA_035655915.1 Anaeromyxobacteraceae bacterium | reverse complement strand
CCTGTCCAGGAAGCCCACCGCGGCCGGGGATTCATAGACCAGGTTGGCCCGGAGCTCGCCCGACACGACCTTGCAGAAGAGGCACTCGTCCATGAGGGTAGCCTATGACGTTCCAAATCCTCTTGCCGGATGCCCGGTTGGGTGTCGGGCACGGTCCGGCGCAATGCCGGGCTCCGACAGACGTACGATCCACGGAGCGCCGGGCACCGGTTTTAACCTTCCCCCCGCCCCGCGGGTTATACCCCGCGTGGCCGCAGCGAGACCAATGAACGACCCCCACGACCGCGGTCGGCCCCCCCACCTGGCGGTTCTCGCTGGCGGCGCCACGGGCCGTTCGGACGACGCCCTGGTGGCGGCCTTCCTCGCCGGCGAGGAAGCCGCCTTCGGGGAGCTGTGGCGGCGCCACGCCCCGGCGGCGCACGCCGCCGTCCGCCGCTTCGCCCGCACCCCCGAGGACGGGGCCGACCTCGTCCAGCGCGCCTTCCTGCGCGCCCTGGAGGCCGCCCGCCGCCGGGCCAGGCTCCCCTTCCGCGGCGCCTTCCCGTTCCGCCCCTTCATCCTCCGCGTGGCCCTGAACCTCGCCAAGAACCACGCCCGCGACGCGGCCCGCTGGCGCCGCGCACCGCTCGAGGCGTTGGACGGCGACGGCCGCTCCGCACCCGACGGCGACGGCGCCTCCCCCGCCGAGGCGTCGCTCATCCGCGCCGAGCGGGACGAGCTCGTCCGCGCCGCCATCCGCGGCCTTCCCCGCCGCCAGCGCGAGGTCCTGACGCTCCGCGTCGACGCCGGGCTCTCCTTCGCCGACGTCGCCGAGGCGCTGGGCATCAGCGAGGGGAGCGCCCGCGTCTCCTTCCACCACGCCGCGAGGCGGCTCCGCGCCGCCCTGGCCCCGCGAGAGGACGAGCCATGACCGCCAGGAGGCCCTGTCCCGACCAGGAGCTCCCGCTCCTCGACCGCGCCGCCGGCTCGATCGACGGCGCCGCCGCGGCCCGTCTGGAGGTGCACCTCGCCGGCTGCGAGGCGTGCCGCGCCGAGGCCGCCGCGCTCGAGTCGGCGCTGGCGGCGGCGAGGCTCCCGCCGCCGTCCGAGGCCGAGCTGCGCGCGCTCGACCGGGCCCAGGCGGCGACGCTGCGCCACTGGCGCGGCGCCGAGGGCTCGCGCCGCAACCGGTCGCTCCTGCACGGGTTCTCGGCCGGCTTCGCCGTGGCCGCCGCCGCGGCGGTGCTGGTCATCGCGCCGGGCTCCTACCGCCGGGCCCAGCAGGCCCAGGGGAGCGCCGCGGCCGTGGCCGGCGGGGTCGCCGCCGTGCCGGTCGGCACGCGGCCGGCGGACGAAACGGGCCGGATTGCGGGCGACACCGGCTCGGGCCCTGTCGCCGCGGCCGCCGCCGCGGCCCAGCCCGAGGTCGCGAGCTGGGAGCCGGACCTGGATGCGGTCTGGGAGACCGCCTCTCTCGCCGTGGGGGAGGACCCCGGCGACGAGGAGCTCGCCTGGACCGGCGCCGCAAATCTCTACGAGGTGGACTACCAATGAGGAGAATCGCCATGAAGATGCCGATCGCCAAGCTCACCCTCGCTGCCCTGGCGGCCCTGCCGCTCGGCGCCCTGGCGGCCCCCCCGCCCGGTCCGGGCCCGGGCCCGGGTGGCGGGCCGGGATGGGGCCCGCCGGCGAGCGCCGCCGAGCGGTTCGAGCGCATGGAGAAGCGGATGCGGGTCGCTCGCGCCGTCGGGCTCGCCGAGGCGCTCGACCTGGACGCCGCCCAGGCCACCAGGCTCGCCGAGACGCTGCAGAAGATCGACCAGAAGCGCCAGCCGGCCTACAAGCAGCTCGAGGAGGGCATGCAGGTGCTCCGCGAGGCCGCCCGCGGCGAAAAGGACGCCCAGGCCAAGGTGGACGAGGCCGCGAAGAAGGTCTTCGAGGCCCGCGCTCAGCTCCATGCCATCGACCGCGAGACCTACGAGGCGGTGGCGAAGGGGCTCTCCCCCGAGAAGCGGGCCCGCGCCGCCGTCTTCCTGGGGCGGTTCCACCAGCGCTTCGGCCACGGCATGGCCATGGGGATGGGGCCGATGGGCGAGGCGGGCATGGGAATGGGCCCCGGCATGATGGGCCGGGGGCGGGGGATGGGGATGGGTCGTGGAATGGGTGGCCCGGGAGCTGGCTGGAACTGTCCCGACGATTGTCCCTGGCGATAGCCTCGGTTGCCGCCGCCCACCCGCCAGCCACCCACACGGCAGGTGACCGGGCCCGGGCCAGCCGCTAGACTCCCTAGCGATGGCCCGAGGCCGCCGGCGCCGCGACGAGAGCCCCGACGCCGGGGTGGTGGCGATCTACGAGGGGCCGGAGGTGCTGTCGGCCCTGCTCGCCCGCGCCGGCTCGCCACTGGAGGCCGAGGAGGTGGCCGAGCGCTTCGCCACCGCCCAGGCCGCAGGGGAATCCCGCGCCGAGGCCATCCCGGCGCTCTTCCCCGAGGAGCCGCGCTTCGCCTCGTCCGACGACGCCCGCCGGCTCTACGGCAACCTCTTCGGGCTGTGGAACCGGGTCGAGGCCGGGCTCGGCCCCGCCGACGACGCCCCGGAGCTGGCGCCGCCGGCGGAACCGCCGGAGCGCGGGCTGCACGGTCCGGGGCCGCTGGCGGCCGACTTCGTGGAGCAGATGTGGAAGTACCTGGCTTCAGTCCCGGTGCGGGAGGGCCGCCGCCTGCGCGACCGCTTCCAGAACGTCCAGCCGGACCTCTCGGCCTGGCTCGACGGCGTGACGCTGCCCGAGACCGGCGGCCTCGCCGCCACGGACCTGGTCTTCGAGGCCTGGGCCATGTTCGACCACGGCTTCGACGACCGGCTGGGGAGGGTGGCCTGGAAGGACATCCGCGCCCTGGAGGCCGAGCCGCCGCCGCTGGAGAGCGAGCAGCCGGCGCTGGCGGCCTACGTCGCCGAGCAGCTCGACAACCTCGCCGACGAGGAGGCGGGCTTCGGCGCTGCCGAGCGGGCCCAGGTCGAGCGGGTGGTGGCCGCCGCGGCGGCGGCGCTGGGGCGGACGGTGCGGCAGGACTCGGGAGGCCGGGACGCCTGATGGCCGTGCCCGGTTGCCACGATCCCGTGGGGCGGGGCCTTGCGCCCCATCGCCGTGTGCTCTCGGCGGGGGACGAGCCCCCGCCCTACTTCGGCAGGGAGGCGAGGAAATCCGAGAGCGCCCTGGTGAAGGCCTCGCCGTTCTCGATGGCCGGCAGGTGGCCGGCGTTCGGGATGGTGGCGAGCTTCGCCCCCTTCACGGCGGCGGCCATCTTCTCCGACTCGGCCGGCGGCGTGAGCGCGTCCTCGGCCCCGCAGACCACCAGCGTCGGGCACGCGATCTTCGCCAGCGTGGGCGCCGAATCGGGGCGCTGGGCCATGCCGCGCTGGGCGGCGGCGACGCCGGCGGGGGTGCCCTCGCCCACCAGGCGTCGGACCTCGGCGACGGCGGCAGGATCGGGATGGGGCCTGAGGAGCTTGGGGACCATCTCGTCGGCGACCCAGGAGAGGCCCTTCTCCAGGGCGTTCCTCGCGAAGGTCTCGCGGTTCTGGGCGCCCTCCGGCGTGTCGGCCCCGGCGCGGGTGTCGCACAGGGCGAGGCCGCGAAACAGGCCGGGGCGCTGGCGGTACAGCTCGAAGGCCAGGTAGCCCCCCATGGACAGGCCGACCGCGGCGGCGCGGTCGATGCCGAGGTTGCCGAGCACGCCGAGCACGTCCTGGGCCAGCGAGTCCATGGTGGACGGGACGGGGCGGGGCTCGGACTTGCCGAGGCCCGGGTAGTCCGGCGCGATGAGGCGGTAGCGCGCCGACAGGGCGGCCACCTGCCGGGACCACATCCCGGAGTGCAGCGGGAAGGCGTGAAGGAGGAGCACCACCTCCTTCTTGCCGTTGGCGTTGTCGAGGAAGTGAATCTTGGAACCGTTCGAGCTGGTGACGGGCATGGTCCCTCCCCGGAAGCGACTCGCCGCGGAGCGCCGCGGCCTGGTGCGGCCTCGCGGCGCTCCATGATCTGTACCACTTTCCAGCCGGCCTGGATGACGTCCCCCCCGGTAGGGGGTGGGAAGGACGGAAACCGGGCCGTCCCGGTGCTATACGTCCCTCTCCGGCCGGTGCCGGGCAGTCCCTCCTCCCCTCCATGCAACCCATGCCAGATCGAGGCCCGGCCGAGAGGATCGGCCACTTCGCCGCCTTCGGCGTGACCGGGAGGCTCATCGCCGATACCCTGGCAGCGGCGCTGTCGCGGGGCGGTGACTACGCCGACGTCTTCTTCCAGCACCGCATCGCCAGCTCGCTCGGCCTCGAGGACGGCGCCGTCAACCGGGCCTACGGGTCGGTCCAGCTCGGGGTGGGCGTCCGGGTGGTGAAGGGCGACCAGACCGGCTACGGCTTCACCGAGGACCTCGACCCCGAGGCCCTGCGGGAATGCGCGCGCACCGCCGCCGCCATCGCCGACGGGCCGGGCCGCGCCGCTCCGGAGCGCTTCCACGTCGAGGGGCGCCTCCCCCAGCGCTACCCGGTGCGGCAACGCTGGGAGGAGGTCCGGCCCGAGCAGAAGCTGCCGCTGCTGGCCGGCCTGAACGAGAAGGCCTTCGCCGCCGACCCGCGCATCCGGAAAGTGAGCGTCCACCTCGCGGACGAGTCGTCGGCGATCCTCCTCGCCGACAGCCGCGGCCGCCTGGTGGAGGACCTGCAGCCGATGACCCTCCTGTCGCTGTCGGTGGTGGCCGAGGACCGGGGCCGCCGGGAGTCGAACGGCTACAACGTCGCCGGCCGCGCCGGCATGGAATTCCACGCGCCGGAGCGGCTGGAGCGGGTGGTCCGCGAGGCGGTGGCCCGCACCCTGGTGCTCTTCGAGGCGGTGCCGCCGCCGGCCGGCGAGATGCCGGTGGTGCTGGCGGCCGGCTCGTCCGGCATCCTCCTCCACGAGGCCATCGGCCACGGCATGGAGGCCGACTTCAACCGCAAGAAGGTCTCCATCTACGCCGACAAGATCGGCCAGGCCATCGCCCGCCCCTTCGTGAACGTGGTCGACGACGCCACGCCTCCCGGCGCCCGCGGCGCCATCAACGTGGACGACGAGGGGAATGCCGCCGGCCGCACCCACCTGGTGGTGGACGGCGTCCTCGCCACCTACCTGCACGACTCCATCTCGGCCCGCCACTACGGCGTCGAGCCCACCGGCAACGGCCGCCGCGAGAGCTACCAGCACCCGCCGCTGCCGCGGATGCGGGCCACCTACATGCTGCCGGGCCCGCACCGCCGCGAGGAGATCCTGGCCTCGGTGAGGCGCGGCCTCTACTGCCAGAGCTTCGCCAACGGCCAGGTCCAGATCGGCGCCGGCGACTTCACCTTCTACGTGAAGAACGCCTGGCTCATCGAGGACGGGCGCCTCACCCGGCCGGTGAAGGACGTGAACCTCGTCGGCAACGGCCCCAAGGTGCTGGAGCGCATCGACATGGTCGCCGACGACCTGGCCATCGACGAGGGCGGCTGGACCTGCGGCAAGAACGGGCAGTCGGTGCCGGTGTCGCAGGGGCTGCCGACGGTGCGGGTCTCGTCCATGACCGTCGGCGGGCGCGGCGGCTCGGGGACCGGCGCGTGAGGGGCGACCTCGGGGAGATCGCCCGCGACGCCGTCGGGCTGGCCCGGCGGGCCGGCGCGCGCCAGGCCGCCGCCGGCGCCTACCGTTCGCGGCAGGTGGAGGTGGAGTGGCGCGACGGGCGGGTGGAGAGCGTGAGCGAGGCGACGACGCGAGGGCTCGGGCTGGAGCTCTACGTCGAGGGGAGGTACTCGGCCGTGTCGACCTCCGATCTCCGGCCCGAGGCGGTGGAGCGGTTCGTCCGGGACGCGGTGGCGCTGGCGCGGACCCTGGCCCCCGACCCCTACCGGGCGCTGGCCGGCCCGGATCTGTACCGGGGCAGGGCGGAGGTGGACCTGCAGCTCGAGGATCCGGACCACGGCCGGCTGGACGCGGCCGGGCGGCGCAGGCTCGCCGAGGCGGCCGAGGCCGGCGCCAGGGAGGCGCCCGGCGCCGAGGCCATCCTGTCGGTCACCACCGCCTTCGGCGACAGCCTCAACGAGTACTGGCGCGTGCACAGCGACGGCTTCGAGGGGTCGCGGCGCTCCACCGACTTCCACGTCAGCGCGGGCGTGACCGTGAAGGACCGGGACGGGCGGCGGCCGGAGGAGTGGGACTCGGGCGGGGCGCGGCACTTCGCCGACCTCCCGGCGCCGGGCCACGTCGGGCGGCGGGCAGCGGAGCGGGCCCTGGGGCGGCTGGGGGCGGCCAAGGGCGAGTCGGCCGTCATGCCGATGGCGGTCGAGGCTCGGGCCGCAGGCCGGCTGGTGGCGGCGCTGCTGGGGCCGCTCGCCGGCTCCGCGCTGCAGCAGAAGCGGTCGTTCTTCGAGGGCAGGCTGGGTCGGCCCATCGGCAGCGAGCGGCTCGACATCGCCGACGATCCGCTCGTGCCACGGGGGCTCGGCTCGCGGCTGTTCGACGGCGACGGGATCGCCGCCAGGCGCTTTTCGCTCTTCGAGAAGGGCGTCGCCCGGCACGGCTACCTCGACGCCTACTACGGGCGGAAGCTGGGGATGCCGCCGACCACGGGCCGGTCGTCGAACCTCACCTGGGCGCTCGGCACCCGGGGTCCCTCGGCTCTCGTCGAGGAAATGGGGGAGGGCATCGTCGTGACCGGGTTCCTGGGGGGGAACTCGAACGGCACGACGGGAGACTTCTCGTTCGGCGTCCACGGGTTCCGCGTGAGGAACGGCGCGGTCGCCGAGCCGGTGGGCGAGATGAACGCCTCGGGCAACCACCTCGAGCTCTGGAACCGCCTGGCGATGGTCGGCGACGATCCCCACCCGTACTCTCCGCTTCGAACGCCGACGCTGGTGTTCGACGCCGTCCAGTTCGCCGGTCGGTAGGGCACCGGACGGGCCGCCGCCACCTACCCCTCGGCGCTCTTGGGCCCACGCCGCGGGGCGCCGAGCCCGCCGTACACGACGAGGAGCACGACGCCGTTCGGGCCGGCGTGGCTCTGGCGCCGCTCCGGAATGGCCGAGGTACCCTTCTCGGCGGTCGCGACCGCGCGAGTGAGCCACTCGGCCACCTTGGGGTCAGCCTGGAACGACTCGCAGGCGGCGGTGAGCACCTCCATGGCGATGGCCCACTCCCCGGTGAGCTCGCGCGCTCCGTGCTGGGGCGACCAGCGCACGAGGCCCACCAGGCCCGGCCAGACCTCCTCGGGCTCACCGCTCCCC
>DASRTO010000048.1:0-2174 GCA_035655915.1 Anaeromyxobacteraceae bacterium | reverse complement strand
TCTGCGCCGTCGCCGGAGCGGTGCAGCTCCAGGTAATCGTCTGACCCGTCTGCACGTTGGTGAGTGTGGCCGGCGTCGGGTTCACGCAGCCCGCCGGATTCGTCACCGTCGTCACGTTCGCCTGTGGCGCCCCCCCCTTGGTGAACGTCAGCGTCAAGGTGAAGCCCTGACTCGTGCTCACCGTCGCCGGCGCGCTCATCGTGCCCGTCAGGGTCGCACCAGCCACCACCGCCACCGAAGCCGCCGCCGGGGTGAAGGTGAGTGTCGTCCCCGGGTTGTTGGCGTCCACCCAGCTGACAGTGGATGTCGGAGACAGGGTCTGCGCCGTGGTTGGGGCGGTACAGCTCCAGGTAATCGTCTGACCCGTCTGCACGTTGGTCCGCGTGGCCGGCGTCGGGTTTGCGCAGCCCGCCGGATTCGTCACCGCCGTCACGTTCGCCTGCGCCGTCCCCCCCTTGGTGAAGGTGAGAGTCAACGTGAATCCCTGGTTGGTGCTCACCGTCGCCGGCGCGCTCATGGCCCCGCCGAGCGTCGGTGCCGTCTGGACGAGCACGGCATTGGTCGCGGTCGTGTTGCCGCTCACGGTCGCGCCGGAGTTCGCGTCCTTCCCGCTCGCGGAGACGCTGAAGGTGAGCTGTCCCGCAGCGGTGGCCGTGAAGGTCCACGTGAAGGTCGCGCTATCCCCGGGCGCGAGGAACCCAACCGAGGTCGGGATCGGGCCGGTTGCGAGCGTGGCGGCGCCCGTGTCGGAGGTGGTGACGGTCGGGGGCCCCGGCGTCACATCGTTCACCCCGGTGTCCCCGTTGTTCGTCACCGTCATGACCATCGTGATCGTCTGGCCGACGCTGGCGGTGGGCGGGCTCAGGACGAGCGGAACGGTCAATGCGGCCCCGGCCTGGATGGTCACCGAGGTGCTGGGGGCGTTGGAGGTCACGCTTGCGCTGGCACTCGCGTCCTCCCCGCTCGCCGACGCGCTCATGTCGAGGGTTCCCGCCGCCGTCGGCGCGTAGACCCAGGTGAAGTCCCGGCTCGCTCCCGGCGCCAGCGTGGCGACCGTCGCCGGTGTCGGCCCGCCCACCAGGTCGGCGGTTGCGCCATCCGTCGACGAGATCGTCGGAGCCGCCGGGGTGACACCCGTCAGGTCCGCGCCTCCGACATTCGTCACCGTCAGCGTCAGGGTGATGGCCTGGCCGAGGCTGACGGTGGACGGCGTCGCCGCGATGGCCGCGTCCATCGCCGACACCGGCAGGACCTCGTAGGCGCCCTCGAGCTGCCCGCGGCTGCCGAACGCGTTTTCGACGACGAGCGTCTTCTTGCCGGCGGGGAGCCCACCCGGGACCGTCGCCTGGAGCGTGTTCGAGTCCAGCCATGTCACGGCCTCCAGCGCCACGCCGTCGAGCCAGGCGTGGTACTGCTGCTCGAGCGGCGGGTCGACCGTCGGCGTTCCACCCGGGCCGGCCTGCGTGGTGCGGAGGATGAAGCCGTCCCCGTGGATGGTCACCCTGGTGGGGATGGCCAGGTTGCTCCCCGGGTCGACCGACGTGGGATGTGGGCTCGACGCCGAGGCTCCGTCCAGGTCGGCGTCGAACCTGGTGCAGCCGAAGGTGGCGAGCGCCAGGGCGCAGAGCGCAGTGGATGATCTAGCCCGCATCGAAGCGGTACCCGGCCTGGAGGAAGAAGATGGGCGCGAGCGAGCCGCTCAACGTCTCGAGGTTGGGATCGCCGATCGCCATCGCACGCAGCTCGACGAAGGGGCTCCCTCGCCACGCGCGCAGGCCAAACGACAGCGCGCCGCTGGCCACGGGCGCCCACCGCGCTTCGTCGACCGTCTGGGCGAGCTGGATCAGCTGGACGGTGCTCGAGACTCTCGCCACTCCGCCGCCAAGCGAGAGCCACATGAGGACCCGCGAGCCGATGGGCTGCCTCCAGGCGACCGAGAGAGTGAGGGGGAGGTAGCCCTGGTCGCCGCTGAAGTCGACGCCCACCAGCCCATGGACCGAGCCCGAGCTCCCGAGACTCCAATAGGCGCCCTCGAGCGCGAGCCCTATCTGCGCGCTTCCCAGGTGCGTCCAGGCCGAGATCTCGGCGCCGAACGCGGCGCTGGTCACGCCCGACCCCAGCACCGCACCCACCTTCGGGGCCAGGCTCACGATCGCCGCGGGCGCGACGAGCTG
>DASRTO010000047.1:0-9472 GCA_035655915.1 Anaeromyxobacteraceae bacterium | reverse complement strand
CGATGCGGGGCGTGGGCCGGATGAGCGCCCCCACCGCCGTGTTGACGATCTTGGCCGAGAGCCAGGCCGCCGCGAAGAGCAGTGCCAGCTTGGCCGTCCAGGCGTACTTGCGGAGGAACAGGTCGAGCATCGGGCAGACGGGCCCCCGCCCAGGCAATCAGCAACCCATGTGCCATCGGCGAGGGGGCTGGCCCGTGCTCAACGCGCCGTCCCCACGGACGAATTCCGGTCGGGCCGGGTCCCTCCGGGAGCGCCCTTGCCAAATTGGCAGACCCGGCGCGGGAAGCGCCGGCCGGCGCGCCAATTTGTCAGGCCCGGCGCCGCCGTCAGCCGTCGCGCCGGTCGTCGTTCCCGGGGGCGGTGCGCTCGACGAGCTTGCCCTCCTCGTCCCGGTCCAGCTTGCGGTAGATGGTCCGAGCGGCCACGCCCAGGAGGCGGGCCGCCAGGTTCTTGTCGCCGCGGGTGTGGCGCAGCGTCTCGCGGATCACCATCCGCTCGATGTCCTCGAGGGGTGTGCCCACCGACACCGACAGCACCGGCGCCGCCGCCGGCGGGCCGGGGCGGGACGCCCGCACCGCGTCGGGGAGGTCCTCCACGTCCACCAGCTCCCGGCGCGTCAGCACCACCCCCCGCTCCACGGCGTGCAGGAGCTCGCGCACGTTGCCGGGCCAGTCGTAGGACTCGAGCGCCGCCAGGGCGGCGGTGGTGAAACCGCGCAGCTTCTTGCCGTTCTGCTCTGCGAAGCGGTTGAGGAAGGCGGCCGCCAGCAGCGGCACGTCCTCGCGCCGTTCCCGGAGCGGCGGCAGCCGCACGTGTACCACGTTGAGCCGGTAGAAGAGGTCCTCGCGGAACCGCCCGGCGCGGACCTCCGTTTCCAGATCTTTGTTGGTGGCGGCCACTAGCCGCACGTCCACCTGGATGGGCTGGGTGCCGCCGAGCCGCTCCACCACCCCGTCCTGCAGCACCCGCAGCAGCTTCACCTGCACCGAGGGCGACATCTCCCCCACCTCGTCGAGGAACAGGGTGCCCCCGTGGGCTCGCTCGAAGCGCCCCTCCTTGCGCCCCACCGCCCCCGTGAAGGCGCCGCGCTCGTAGCCGAAGAGCTCGGACTCGAGGATGGTCTCGGGGATGGCGGCGCAGGAGAGGGGCAGGAACGGGCCGCGCGCTCGCGGGGAGAGGTCGTGGACCAGGCGCGCCGCCAGCTCCTTGCCGGTGCCGCTCTCCCCGGTGACCAGCACCGTGGCCTGGGTGGGGGCCGCCCGCCGCAGCGTCTCCAGCGCGGCGCGGAAGGCCGGCGCGGCGCCGACCAGCCCGGCCTCGGGCCCGCGGCCGGAGAGGCTGGCCAGGCGGGCCCGCAGCTCCCGGTTCTCCGCCAGGAGCCGGGCCTTCTCCAGCGCCTGCCGCACCGACTTCACCACGGCGTGACGCTTTACCGGCTTGGTGATGAAGTCGTAGGCCCCCTCCTTCATGGCGGCCACCGCCGTCTCCACCGTGCCGTAGGCGGTGACCAGGATCACCTCGGTCTCCGGCGAGACGGTGCGGGCGGCGCGCAGCAGCTCCTCGCCGCCCATCCCCGGCATCATGAGATCGGTGACCAAGACGCTCACCCGCTCGCGCCGGAGCTGCTCCAGCGCCTCGGCGCCGCTCCCGGCGGTGGCCACGCGGAAGCCCTCCCGCGCGAAGATCCGCTCCAGCGACTCGAGGTTCGAGCGCTCGTCGTCCACCACCAGGATGAGCGGCTCCACGCCCCCTGTGATAGCACGGCCGGGCAGGATCCGGTTTACGGCCCGGGGCGGCCTGGTGTAAGACACCCACCGTCCCCACAGGAGGAACCCATGAGGAGACTCGCCCTGTTCGCCGCCGCCGCGCTCGCCGCCTGCGGTCCCTCGGTGAAGAAGTTGGCGGTGGACCCGCCAACCGCCACCCTCGACCAGAAAGGAGCCACCGTGGTCCTCAAGGCCACCGCCAGGGACGACAAGGGCCGCCTGGTCACCGAGGGCGTCAAGGTGGCCTGGACCAGCTCGGCGCCGCTGGTGGCCTCGGTGGACGAGGGCGGCAAGGTGACTGCCCTCAAGTCGGGCGAGGCCACCATCACCGCCGCGGTGGGCGAGGTGAAGGTCGCCGCCAAGGTGTTCGTGGCCATCCCCGCGACCGTCAGCCTGGCGCCGGCCACGGTGGCGCTCAAGGCCGGCGAGAGCGCCACCCTGGGGATCAGGGTGGCCGACGATTCGGGGAAGCCCCTGGCGGCGCCCGCGGGGGTGGTGTGGGCCTCGAGCGATCCGGCGGTGGCCACGGTGGCCGACGGCAGGGTGACCGCCGTCGGAGGCGGCAAGGCCGTGGTCTCGGCCTCGGTGGGCGCCCTCAAGGGCGAGGCGCCCGTGACCGTCAATCTGCCCGAGTTCGCGAAGCTGGCCGTGAAGCCCGGCAAGCTGGCGCTGGCCAAGGCCGGGGCGAGCGGCAAGCTCACCGCCACCGCCCTCGACAAGAAGGGCAAGCCGGTGGCGCACGTGCCGGTGGCCTGGAAGTCCTCGTCCGCGGCGGTGGTCCGGGTGGCCCCCGACGGCACCGTCACCGGCGTGAAGAAGGGGAAGGCCAGGATCACCGCCTCGGCCGGCGGCAAGAGCGCCTCCGCCGAGGTCACGGTCAAGAGGTAGGGCGGGGGCTTGTCGTCGTACCGGGGGGATGAGGCCCCCCCGGCCCCCCGCTCGCTCCGGCCCAGCCTCCTCCGGCTGGGCCTGCGCTCGCCAGCCGTAGGCGGGGGAGCGGCTACGAGGGCTCGCCCTTGGGGGCCGCCGGAGGCGCCTCGCCCTCGGCCTTGGGGGCCGGCCTGGGCTTGCCGGCGTGGAGCTTGGCGCGCTTCTGGGCGCGGTTCTCCTGCCGGGCCTCGACCCTCTTGGCCGGAGGCGGGGGCGGCTCGGCCTTCTTGGGCGCCGCCGCGGCCGCCTGGTAGCGCGTCTTGAAGCGCTCGATGCGGCCGGCGGTATCGAGGATCTTCTGCTTGCCGGTGAAGAAGGGGTGGCAGCTGGAGCAGATCTCGATGTGGAAGTCGCCGCGGGTGGAGCGCGTCTCGATGACGTTGCCGCAGGCGCAGACCACGCGGGCCGCCTTGTACTCGGGGTGGATGCCTTCCTTCATGGTGCCCTTCCGATCGGCCGCTTGCACGGCGCTGGGCGCGCCGTGGTCCGGGCCGCGAGGTTGGGGGATCTAGTCCAATCCGGGGGATGGGTCAAGCATTGATACGGCAGCGCATGGCTCGAGAACCCGACGAGCCCGAGGTTTCCCAAGAGCCTCGCCGCCCGTTCCGGGCGGCTCGTGTCGGCCCCCGCCCTACGATGCGCCCGAGGTGGCATCGGCGGGGGACGAGCCCCCACCCTACTTCGAGCCTCCCACCATCATCTTGAAGAACTCCTCGTGGTTCTTCACCTGGCGGAACTTGTCGAGGACGAACTTCATGGCCTCGACGTTGTCGAGCCCGTTCAGGATGGTCTGGCGCAGGATGTAGATCTTGGAGAGCCAGTCGGCCGGGAGCAGCAGCTCTTCCTTGCGGGTGCCGCTCTTCCCCACGTCCATGCAGGGGAAGATGCGCTTCTCCATGAGCTTGCGGTCGAGGACGATCTCCGAGTTCCCGGTGCCTTTGAACTCCTCGAAGATGACCTCGTCCATGCGGGAGCCGGTGTCCACCAGCGCCGTGCCGATGATGGTGAGCGACCCCCCCTCCTCGATGTTGCGGGCGGCGCCGAAGAAGCGCTTGGGCTTGTGGAGGGCGTTGGAGTCCACCCCGCCGGAGAGGATCTTGCCCGAGGGCGGGACCACCGAGTTGTAGGCCCGCGCCAGCCGGGTGATGGAGTCGAGGAGGATGACCACGTCCCTCCGGTGCTCCACCAGCCGCCGCGCCTTCTCGATCACCATCTCCGCCACCTGCACGTGCCGGGTGGCCGGCTCGTCGAAGGTGGAGGCCACCACCTCCCCCTTCACGGTCCGCTCCATGTCGGTCACCTCCTCGGGCCGCTCGTCGATGAGCAGCACGATGAGGGTGCACTCGGGGTGGTTGGCGGTGACGGCGTGGGCGATGTTCTGCAGGAGCACGGTCTTGCCGGCGCGGGGCGGCGAGACGATGAGGCAGCGCTGCCCCTTGCCGATGGGAGCGAACAGGTCCACCACCCGGGTGGTCATCTCGCCCGGGTCGTGCTCCAGCCGGAGCCGCTCGGTGGGGTAGAGCGGCGTCAGGTTGTCGAAGAGGACCTTGTCCTGCGACTCCTCCGGCGGCTCCCCGTTGATGGAGTCCACCTTGAGCAGGGCGAAGTAGCGCTCCCCCTCCCGCGGCTGGCGCACCGTGCCCCGCACCGTGTCGCCGGTGCGCAGGTTGAAGCGGCGGATCTGCGAGGGCGAGACGTAGATGTCGTCGGGGCCCGGCAGGTAGCTGAAGTCCGGGCTGCGCAGGAACCCGAAGCCGTCCGGCAGCACCTCCAGGGTGCCCTCGCCGCCGACCTCCATCTCCTCCTTCTTCTCCTCGGCGGCGCGGGAGCGCGCCTGGAGGATGGCGAAGATGAGGTCCTGCTTCTTCATGGCCCCGGCGGCCTCGACGCCCAGCTCGCGGGCCAGCCCGGCCAACTCGGCCACCTTGCGGTGCTTGAGGTCGGTGAGGCTCGCGGCGGCGCTGGTCTCGGGAGCGGCGGGCATGTGGGATACCGTGGGAGGACGCGCGGCGCGCGCGAGCGGGATCGAGGCGGCGAAACCCTTGGGGGGAAGGGGCCCCGCGCGAGCGGCGGAACCCGTCTTCAAGCTAAGGCGCGGCGATTCCCCTTGTCAACCGCACCGGCCGGCGGGGGCGCGGCAGGTCCGGTGTGCCATGGTCGAGGGGCAAAGGGATGCTATGCCCCGAGACCCATTTGGATATCATCGGCCGGTGGGCCTCGCCGACTCGTCCCGGGCGGTCCTCGCCGGATCGCCGGCCTTCCTGAACGCCGTGCTGCCGCCGCTGGCGGAGGTGCTGGGCATCCGCCCGCGGATCGCCGACGCGCCCCACCAGGTGTTCGCGCTGTGCCAGGACGGCGCACGGGTGATGGTCTGCGAGTTCCGTGGCCAGGAGTGGCTGCCGCTGGTCGAGGACCTCAAGACCGCCTTCGGCGACGAGCTGCAGATCCTGGTGGCGGTCCCGGCCGAGCGCGCCAGTGCGAGCGGGCCCCTCGCCGGAGCCGGAGCGGACCAGGTCCTGCCCTGGGACGGGAGGCCGGACGCGCTCGTCGCCGCCGCGGCCCGGCTGGCGGGGCTCGGGGCCGCGGCTCCCTCACCAGCCCCTCAGCAGGCGGCGGCTCCCGCCGGGCCGACGCCGCCTCGGTCCCCGGGCCCGGCCGTCACACCGGCTCGCCCGAGCCCGGCGGTCGCGCCGGCCCGTCCGACGCCCGCTGTGACGCCGGCCCGTCCGGTCCCGGCCGTCACCCCGGTGCGCCTCTCGTCCGCCGTGCAGCCGGCGGCCGCCGTTCCCCCGGCGCTTCCGGCCCCGACGCTGACGCCGGTCCGCCCGGTGGCGGCCCCGCCCCCCCTCCCCAGGCCCGAGGCACCACCGCCGCTGGCGGTGGACGCAGGCGCGGTGCTGGCGGCCCGGTACTTCGCGGATCTGGAGACGGAGGACGGCCCCCGCTTCTCCATCGTCGAAGCGCCCCCGGACGCCGCGGCCAGGTGGGGCGACGCCGAGCTGGTCGCCTTCGAGCGGTCCGGCACCTGGCCGGGCACGGTCCTCGCCTCGTGCGACGCCGAAGGGCTCCTCGCGGGCGCCCTGGCCGGCTTCTGGCCGGAGCGCGCCGACCTCAAGGCGCACACCGAGCGGGTGGTGGCCGAGCTGTCGCCGCTGGAGCGGGACGCCATCGCCGGCCGGCCGGTGCCGGCAGATCCGGCGCCGGTGTCCCGGGCCGCGGCGCTTCGCTGGCAGGTGTCGGCGGCGCTTTCCACGGCGCCGCCCCCGGGCAGCCCGGTGGACGCGGCGGCGGTGCGGGCCATCCTGGCCGAGATCGACGCCGTGCTGGCGGACCTGAAGCAGGCCAGCCAGGGCGCGCCCGCGGAGGCGCTCCCCGGGCTGGACCAGCTTCGGCGCGCCCTGGTCGCGGAGGCGGTGGATCTCACCGAAGCCGTGCACCGCATCGCGCCGCAGGAGGCCTCCCCGGCGGTCGCGGCCCGGGAGACGCCCCAGCTCGCGACCCGCCTGCTCTCCAATCGCCCCGAGGCGGCGGCGAGCCCTCCCACTCGCAGGCAAGCCTCGCTGTGGGTCGTCCTGGCGCTGGCGCTGCTGGGCGCGGTCGCCTACCACGGCTACCGCTACGCCAACCGGCGGAACCCGCCGCAGGCCCAGCTGGTGCCCGGAGCCCCGGCCGGCGCCGTTGCCGGACCCGAGCTGCCCGGCGGAGGGCGCATGGTGATCCTGCCCCCGGGCGCCGCCGGCCAGCCGGCGGTCGAGCGCTTCCGGAAGGAGCAGGAGCTCAATGGGAGCACGGTCCGGGTCGAGTCGGGCGCGATGGTGGTCACGCCGCGCGGCGCGCCGCCTGCCACGGAGGGACGGCCATGATCGGTCGCCGCCAGAGTCGTGGCTTCACCCTGATCGAGCTCATGATCGTGGTCGCGATCGCGGGGGTGCTGGCCTCGGTCGCCATACCCGAGTTCCAGCTCTTCGTCATTCGCTCCAAGACCGTCGAGCGGCCCATCGTCATGAGGCGCATCAAGCAGGGAGTGGACGACCTCTTCCGGCAGGGGCGTCTGCAGCCGGGCACCGACCTCATCGGCGACTACCAGCCCGCGGGCGCCCCGGGCAACCTGAAGCGGGTCCCGGATTTCACGCAGCCCGGATGGTCCTCGGCGTTCTCGTCCTTCGAGGACATCTCCGGCGCCCTGTACTACAGCTACTACTTCTGGCACCACGAAGGGGCCAACGGCCAGCCGTCTACCCTCGTCATCGTGGCCTTGGGCGATCTCGACGGCGATGGGGTGCAGAGCGTGCGCTGGGATGCCTACCAGCGCGACTCGAGCGGGACCTACGTCCAGGTCGGGCGCTTTCCACCGACCCCCGACGTCGACGACCTCGGGACCTTTTGACCCGTCCGGGGCGGCTGACGCCGGCCGACGCCATGGCGGTTGCCCCGGGCCCGTCGTGGGCGTAATCGTCTTGCGCCATGGCCGTCTCGCCCCCGGAGCGCGCGCGGGCGCTGCGCGAGCGGATCCGCGCCGCCGACCACGCCTACTACGTCCTCGACCAGCCCGTCCTCTCCGACGCCGAGTACGACCGGCTCATGGCGGAGCTGCAGGAGCTGGAAGCGTCCCACCCCGACCTCGTCACCCCGGATTCCCCGACGCAGCGGGTCTCCGGGGCTCCCAGCGACCGCTTCGAGCGGGTCGAGCACCGCGAGCCCATGCTGTCGCTCGGCAACATCCAGGGCGACGAGGATCTCGAGGAGTTCGACGAGCGGGTGCACCGCCTGCTCTCCCTCCCCGCCGGCCAGGCGGTGGGCTACGTCTGCGAGCCCAAGCTGGACGGCCTGGCGGTGGAGCTGGTCTACCAGGGCGGCGAGCTCATCCAGGGCTCGACCCGCGGCGACGGCACCGTCGGCGAGGACGTGACCCCGAACCTCCGCACCGTGGGGGGCGTGGGGGCCAACCGGGGCGTGCTCCACCGGCTCGCCGGGAAGGGCTGGCCGAAGCGGCTGGAGGTGCGGGGCGAGGTCCTGCTCCAGAAGAAGCACTTCGAGGCCCTGAACCGCCAGATGCTGCGCCGAGGCGAGGAGCCCTTCGCCAACCCGCGCAACGCCGCGGCCGGGTCGCTGCGCCAGCTCGACTGGCGCATCACCGCGGTCCGCCCCCTCTCCTTCATCGCCTACGAGGCGCTCAGCCCCGGCCAGGAGCCGGACGGCTCCGCGGGCCGGCGGGCGGAGGCGAAGCCGCAGCATTCGGCGATGCCCTGGGCGACCCACTGGGACAAGCTCGCCGACCTGGCGCGCTGGGGGTTCGAGACCAACACGGAGAATCGCCGCTGCCGGGGGCTCGCCGAGGTGAGGCGCTACCGCGACGAGATGGCGGAGCGCCGCTTCGTCCTCCCCTACGACACCGACGGCGTGGTGGTGAAAGTGGACGACCTCGACTGGCGCCGCCGGCTCGGGGCCGCTACCAAGTTCCCCCGCTGGGCGGTGGCCTACAAGTACCCGCCGCAGGAGGAGGCCACCCAGGTGCTGGACATCGTGGCCTCGGTGGGGCGCACCGGGGTGCTCACCCCGGTGGCGGTGGTGCGGCCGGTGGTGCTCTCCGGCGCCACCGTGACCAACGCCACCCTCCACAACGAGGACGAGCTGCGCCGCAAGGACGTCCGCATCGGCGACTGGGTGCTGATGCGGCGGGCCGGGGAGGTGATCCCCGAGGTGGTCAAGGCGCTGCCCGAGCGCCGCACCGGCGCCGAGCGGGAGTTCCGCTTCCCCGAGAAGTGCCCGGCCTGTGGGGCGCGGGTGGTGCGCGAGGAGGGGGAGAAGGTGTGGCGCTGCACCGGCGCGGCCTGCCCGGCGCAGCTCCAGGGCCGGCTGCGGCACTTCGCCCAGCGGCGCGCCCTCGACATCGAGGGGCTGGGCGACAAGCTGGCGGCCCAGCTGGTGGAGCGCAAGCTGGCGCGGGAGTTCGCCGACCTCTACCGGATCCCGCTCCAGACCTGGGCCGAGCTGGAGCGCATGGGGGAGAAGAGCGCCCAGAACATCCTCGACGCGCTGGAGCGCTCCAAGACCACCACGCTGCGGCGGCTCTTCTTCGGCCTGGGCATCCCGCAGGTGGGCGAGGCCACCGCCGCCACGCTGGCCCGTCACTTCGGCACGCTGGATCGCTTCATGGCCGCCGGCGAGGAGGACCTCATGGCGGTGCGGGACATCGGCCCCGAGAGCGCCCGGGAGATCCGCGCCTGGACCTCCGAGCCCCAGAACCAGAAGGTGGTGCGCCATCTCCTCGCGGCGGGGGTGCGCCCGGAGCGGGAGGAGGCGCTGCGCGGGGGCGCCTTCGCGGGGAAGACGGTGGTCCTCACCGGCAGCCTCTCCCGCCTCTCCCGCGACGAGGCCAAGGCCGAGATCGAGCGGCGCGGCGGCCGCATCTCCGGCAGTGTCTCGCGCAAGACCGACCTGGTGGTGGCCGGCGAGGAGGCGGGCTCGAAGCTCGGGAAGGCCAGGGAGCTCGGGGTGAAGGTGGTGGGCGAGGACGAGTTCCTGGCCATGCTGGAGGCGTGAGCCGTGGCCGACCTTTCGCGGGCGAGGATCCGGGTGCGGGGGTTGGTGCAGGGCGTCTGGTTCCGCCAGTCCACCGCCGACGAGGCCAGGCGGCTCGGGCTGGAGGGGTGGGTGAGGAACCTCGCCGACGGCTCGGTGGAGGCCGAGGCGCAGGGGCCCCGCGATCGGGTCGAGGCGCTGGTGGCCTGGTGCCGCCGCGGGCCGCCGGCGGCGAGGGTGGAGGGCGTCGAGGC
>DASRTO010000046.1:0-2222 GCA_035655915.1 Anaeromyxobacteraceae bacterium | reverse complement strand
GCGTTGGGCCTAGGGGTCCCCCCCCTCCCCCTCTGGGCCCACGGGGAGCCGGCAGCGATGCCGGCTCCTCACTTTTCCGGGTGGCGATCTCCCGGGCCGGGCCTCGCGCTGGCAGCGCTGGCACGACTTTCTTGACCCCCTCACCCTACCCGGCGTACAAACGTGGCAGGCTGTCCTACAGCACGGAGTCGCGATGCCTGGAACCGACAAACGCAAGCAGTCCCTGTACTTCCCCGAGGACATGCTGAACGAGATCCAGGCCGAGGCCAACCGCCAGGATCGGTCGCTGTCCTGGATCGTGCAGCAGGCCTGGCGGATCGCGCGAGGCGAGATCATGCGCTTCCCGTCCGTCAACGACGTGCTCTCCGGCGTCGCCCGCGAGGACGAGCGCGAGGAGAAGGGCGGCTAGCGGTCCCGGGCGTCGCCGGCGGTCGCGCAGAGCCAGCCGGCTCTCCCCTTCCCCCTCGCGGAGGGAGGCCGGATTTTGACTTCCCGGCGGCCGGGCGATACGAGAAGACATGCCCAAGCCGCCCCCCGAGGGAGGCCCGCCCGGCAACGTCCCTCCCGACGAGACCCTGACCACCGGGTTCTACGAGGCGCCGCCGGAGTCGCAGGCGGAGGCGCCCCAGCCGCAGGCGGAGGAGCCCCAGAAGAAGCCGGGGCTCGAGACGATGATCTCGGATGCCATCGGGGACGACACCGAGCCGCAGTGGACGGACGCGGTACCCACTCGCGTCGCCGAGGGCGAGCCGGACGAGGGCCGGCCGCCCCGCCGCCGCGGCCCCTGGCTCAAGGTGGCGGCGGTGGTGGCGGTGGTAGCCGTGGCCGGCGGCGCCGCCCTGGCCTACCGCTCCCACCACCGCCAGCAGGCCCTCCGGAAGGGCCTGGTCCGGGCCAGGGAGCTCCTCTACCCGGACACCTACGCCGGGTACCGCGACGCGGCCCAGGTGCTCCTGCCGCTGGTGGAGATCGACCCGATCGAGGCTGGCTCGGTGCGGGCCTTCGCCCTGGCCATGCTCAATGCGGACTACCGTGACGAGAGGGCCGGCGCCGAGGCCGAGGCGCTGCTGGTAGCTCCCGATCGGGCCCAGGTGGTGCCTCCGGCGGCGGAGCTGGCCCACGCCGAGCTGGCCCTGGGTCGCCGCGAGGTGGGCACCGCCTCGACCCATGCCTCCCGTCCCGGCGGCGCGGTGTGGGGCGCCACCATCCAGGGCCGGCTGGCGCTGGTGGCCGGCAACCCCACCGGCGCCTTGCAGGTGCTCGACCAGGCCCTCGCCGCCGAGCCGCAGTTCCCGGCGGCGCTGGCCCTGCGGGGCGACGCCCTGCGCCGGCTCCGCCGCTTCGAGGCGGCCCGCGTGGCCTACCGGGACGCGCTCCGGGCCTCACCGCTCCACGCCCGAGCCGCCTACGGCATGGCCAAGCTTGCCCTCGGCGGACAGGCGAGGCCCGAGGAGGCCATCCCGGCGCTGGAGCAGCTCCTGGCCGACACCGCTGGCACGCCTTCCAACGAGCGCGGGCGGGCGGCGCTGCACCTGGCGGCCCTCCGGGCGCGGCTGGGCGATCGGGCCGGCGCGGCCGCGGCCGTGAGCGCGGCCGGCGTCGAGGGCGCCGACCGGGCCTGGCTGGAGAAGGCGGCGACGGAGGAGGAGCTCTCCCGAGCGGGCTACCGTCCGGTGGCCGGCGCCCCGGTGGCCCTGCAGAGCGCCAGCGACGACGACCCGTACCAACCGCCCCCGTCGGCGCCGAGCAAGGTCGTCGCCAAGAAGAAGGCCACCGCCAAGAAGGTGGCCAGGACCTCGAAGAAGCCGGCCACCGCCAAGAAGGCGGGCGCCAAGACCTCCGCCAAGTCCGGCTCGACCGCGAAGAAGAGCGCCAAGACCTCCAAGAAGACCCAGAGCTCCAAGAAGGCCTCCACCGCGGCGAAGAAGACCACCACCACCGCCAAGAAGACCAGCTCCACGCAGTGATGGCCGTCCGCCCGCCGGCGGCCCGCGCCGCCGGATCCGCGCGCGAGAGCGCGGCCAAGAGGCCCGATCAGAAGCCGCGTCCGCGCAGCTCCCGCAGCAGCCTGGCGTAGAACTCGGCCGCGTCGAAGCTCCGCGACCAGCCGATCTGGGCCCAGTGATCGGCCTCGATCTCCGCCAGCACCTCCCCCCAGCGCTGCGAGGAGGCCGGGACCACGCCGTCGTTCTCGCCGGCGCGCCGCTTGAGGTAGAGCCAGG
>DASRTO010000045.1:0-3700 GCA_035655915.1 Anaeromyxobacteraceae bacterium | reverse complement strand
GGTGGCCAGCATGGCCCGCGCCAGCCAGTGCCGGGAGAAGCTCTTCTCGAGATGGGGCAACGCCTGGTCGAACTCCTGCCGGACGTACTGGAGCACCCCGATCTGGGAGTGGATCTGGGACCGGACCAGGAACTGCCACGGCCCGAGGGCGAAGGCGGCCTCCAGGGTGCGCACGGCCTTCTCGAACTTCTGGGCCATGATCTCCTTCTTCGCCTCCTCGAAGACCGCCTCCAGCCGCTTGAAGGTGCGGCGCGAGAGGAGGTAGTAGGCGGCCACCGCCACCGCCGCCCCGGGCCCGACGGCCGCGACCCAGCCGAAGCTGGAGAGGAGCAGGATGGCGATCGCCGCGGCGGCGCCGGCGGCCAGGCTCAGGAGGAGGTTGATCATGCGGGCGGATCCCTCGGACGGTCCAGGGGAGGCACGGATACACCGCCCCGCGCCCCGGGGGCAAGGGGCGATGTGGCCCTCCCCGGACTCGAACCGGGACGGGGGGTGGCCCCACTCGATTTTGAGTCGAGCGCGTCTACCGTTCCGCCAGAGGGCCCGGGGGACGCACCCTAGCAGAGAAATCCAGTTTGCGCACTTCGCCGGAACGTATTACAAACAGGCGCCGCCAGATTGCCGGTGGATTTGATCAGGCCAATCAATCCCAGGAGGTCCCGCATGCCCCGCCCCGCCCGCAGCGTCGACGACGTCATCCGAGCCGCCGTCGAGGGCGTCGTGGCGCGGGCCTCCACCGCCATCGCGCGGGCCGTAGCCGAGATGACCGCGGAGCGGCTCGACCAGGAGCTGCGGCGGGGAGTGGGGCGAACCGGCGGCGGGCGGATCCGCCGGGCCGGCGCCCGCGCCCGGCCGCGCGGGGAGATCACGCGCTGGGCGGCCGACCGCCGGGCGCGTCGGGTCCCCAACTTCGTCATCGACATGACCGGCCTCAAGACCAAGAAGCAGATCGTCGCCAAGTTCGGCGACGGCGCGGTCTTCGAGAAGGGCAAGCCGGCCCCGAAGGCCCACTAGCCGAGGCCCCTCCGTTCCGGGCTTCAGGCGGCGCGGAGGGCGCGCGCCAGCAGCAGGCCCTCGAGCGCGTCCTCGACGGCCTTCAGGGCCTCCTCGGCCGAGGGACCGTCGATGATCGGGAAATCGCTGCCGAGGTGGCACCTGGCGGCCACGGTCCCGCACGCGTTCCGATAGAGCTCGACGGGGATGACCCGTCCGGCGGCCTTGAGGTGCTTCACCGCGATGAGGTCTTTCTCGTTCACGGCGCCTGGGTGGAGCAACCGTTGGGCCACCCGGCAGGGGTGCGCCAAAGCCCCCGAAAGCCAAGTCTCAAGCCCCACGATCAAGGTACCGAAAAGGTGGCCAAAACTCCGACGTAGGCGACAGGCGACGAGATCGCGGCTCGAAACCGAGCCGCATACTTTTTGTCAATCGTCAGGCCAGGATGCAAACCGATGGCTCGATTCCTGGCCGGGCATTTCTTGCCCCTTGAAGGACGGGGGGTTGGCGCTCTGTCACCTGAACATGGTAATGCTTGGCACTCACATTGCTGGGAGTGGGCGCCGTGCAGCTTTCACGCTTCGTGGTCGCCTTCCGGGAGGCCGCTCCCGGGGAGCACGTCTTGTACGACGTGGTCGGCGACCGCTACGTGGGCGTGGACGACGGGCTGCTCGGCTCCATCCAGCGCTGGAAGGACCACCCGCCCGCCCCGGCGGAGGCCGAGGCCCAGGCCACGCTGGCGGAGATAGGGTTCCTGGTGGCCGACGAGGCAGCCGACGAGGCGCGCCTGGCCGGCCACTGGCGCCGCTCCGCCGAGGGGATGCCGGGCACGATGTACGTCACCTGGATGCCCACGCTGGCCTGCAACCTGGCCTGCAGCTACTGCTTCCAGAAGGACCACCCCGCCACCGGCCACATGTCGGCCGAGACCGAGGCGGCGACCCTGCAGTACGTGCTGCGCCGCGTGGACCAGGCCGGCACCCCCAGGCTGGTGGTCCACTACATCGGAGGCGAGCCGCTCACCCGCCAGGACCTCGTCCTCCGCACCGCCGAGGCGCTCTCCAGGGCCATGAAGGCGCGCGGCGGGACCTTCGGCTGGGAGCTGACGACCAACGGCATCGGCCTGACGCCGAAGCTGGTGAACGCGCTCCTGGCCCTGGGCGAGGGGAGCGTCAAGGTCACGCTCGACGGCGACCAGGAGACTCACGACGCCGCCCGGGTGTACCGCAGCGGCAAGGGTACCTTCGAGCAGGTGTTCTCGGCGGTGGAGTCCGTGGCCAAGGGCTGCCCCGGCGTGAAGCTGCGCGTGGGCGGCAACTTCGTGGCCGGCCAGGAAGCCAGCTACGAGCGACTGCTCCAGCGCATGGAGGGCGCCGGCCTGCGCGGGCTCCTCGACTGGGTCCGCTTCAAGCCGGTGATCGACACCGACTCGGCCCTGGGCGGCTGCGCCGGATGCGCCTCGGCCCCGAAGGAGGCGGAGACCCTGGTCCAGATCGGCCGCTCGGTGCAGCGCCGCGGCCTGGCTCGTACCCCGCTGCCCTTCGTGGACTCGGTGGGCCTGTGCGAGCTGCACTGGGACAACGCCGTGGTGGTGGACCCCGCCGGCCGCCTCTACAAGTGCCTGGACGTGGCCGGGCGGCCTGAGCTGGCCCTCGGCGACGTGCGCAGCGGGATCGGACGCGAGGACCCGCTCCTGGCGGCGCGCCCCTGGGAGAAGCACGCCCCTTGCCGGACCTGCGCCTACCTACCGGTGTGCGGCGGCGGCTGCCTGGGTGGCCGCTACCTCCAGTCCGGCCACGCCGGCGAGGTGCTGTGCCGCCTGGAGCACTTCGAGAAGAGTTTCCGCGAGGAGATCGTCGCCCGGTACCTCGCGGAGTTCCACGCAGAGGAGAAGGAGACGACCCGAGAAGCAGCCTGACCTCACGCAGTGCCTCCGGGGGGAGGGAGAAGAGCCATGTTGAAGATCAGCGCCCGCCAGTCGACCCGCAGCGTCATGCCCTGTGCCTGGGAAGGCGGGTAGTCGGGCCTGACTACACCCCCTGTTGCGCGGAAGCGCTTGAGCGCGGGCCGGCGCGCGTGCGAATAATTGCACGTGCGCCGTGTCGCCGTGCTCGCGTTATGTGGCGTCGCCGCCTGCGGCGGCAGCGCGCCCTCCCAGCCCTTTCTTCTTCGCGTCGTCTCGGCAGGGGATCTGGCTCCTTTCGGGCCGACCGTTAGCACTACCAGCACCGCGGCAGCAGCGGATCTCGTCTACCCCCCTCTCCTGCGTCCCGACGGAAGCGGCAACCTCGCTCCTGGCGCGGCCCTGGCATGGGAGCGGATCGCGGCGGATCGCATCCGGGTCCAGCTCGACCCTGGTCTCCGCTTCTCCGACGGTTCCCCTGTGCGCGCCGAGGACGTCGTGGCCTCGCTCGCCGCGGCGGGCCTCGAGGCCAGGGCAGCCGGCGGCTGGGTCGACATCGGTCCGGGGTCGTCGCGCAATCCTCTCGAGGTGGACCTTCTCTACGCGCCCGTCTTCAAGCGGGCCGAGCCCGTCCCCCTCGGTACCGGCCCCTTCACATTCGTGGAGGGAGACGCGCGCCACATCGTCCTCCAGCGAGTGAAGCCCGTGCCAGGGCGGGTGGCCCGCGTCGAGTTCCACGCCGTGCCGACCGCGCGCGACGCCTTCGCCCTGGCGCTCCGCGGCGAGGCCAACGCGGTCCTGAAC
>DASRTO010000044.1:0-6878 GCA_035655915.1 Anaeromyxobacteraceae bacterium | reverse complement strand
CTACTCGGGCCGGGTCTCCTGGCGGAACCTGGTGGAGGCGGTGGCCTGGCAGCGCCGGCAGCGGCCGGCCATCGGCCGCATCGCCGTGGAGTGGGGCCACCTGGACGACGCCCAGGTGCGCGAGGTGCTGCAGGCCCGCCGCGGCGGGGAGAAGCCCTTCGGCGAGATCGCCCGCCAGATGGGTCTCCTCACCGGCGCCCAGCTCCTGGCGCTGCTCGGGCGCCAGCGCCGGCTGCAGCGCCGCATCGGCGAGTACTTCGTCGAGGCGGGGCTCCTGGGTCAGGCCGAGGTGCCGGCGCTCGAGGCCGAGCTCTCGTCCCACAACGCCCGGTTCCGGCGCGAGCGGTAGGCCGGTCCGCCGCTCGTCCCGGCCGCGCGGGCCTGGCTCGCATCGCCGCCAAGCCCCCGGATCCACGCCGCCGCCGCCCCTCCCAAATGGACCGTTGCCGCCCCCGCGGGGCGTCGGCACGTTCATGACATGGCCACCAAGGCGGAATGGCACAGGTACCTCACCGAGCGGTCCGGACCCAAGAAGCTGAAGCAGCTCAAGAAGAAGGCGGGGCCGGAGCAGCCCAAGGTCCACAACCTGTCCCAGAAGGCGGATCGCAAGGCGCAGTACGTCCTCGAGGATCACGCCCCCGGGACGCGCCCATCGCGCAAGACGTCGCGCAAGGCGTCGAACCGCCAGAAGACCGACGTGCAGTTCCGGATGAAACGGGAGAAGACCGAGGGGCAGCCTGCGGTGCAGGTGGCGCTCTTGCGCGGGCGGCGGTAGGCGGGGCTCGTCCCCCGCTGCCCGCAGACCGCGACCCGGGGAGGGGGTCGATCCTAGTCGCCCCCGCTCACCTCATGCGGCGCCGCCGGCTCGGGCGCCGGCCCGGGGCGCTCGGCGGGAGCCTCGCGGGCGCGGCCTCCACGCCGGGCGTAGAAGTACGAGGCCAGCAGCAGCAGGGCGCCGACGGCGAGGAGCACCGACACCTGCCAGGTCCGGCCCAGCGTCCACAGGTCCCACAGCGCCACCTTGAGCACGGTGGCGGCGAAGAGGCCGAGGCCCAGCGAGCGGGTGAGGCGGCTCTGCCGGGCGAAGCCGGCTGCCACGAGGAGCGTGGCCAGGCCGGCCCAGAAGAGAGTCGATCCCGCGCCCGGGAGCGGGAAGGTGACGCCCACCACCGCGAACCCGACGGCGACGGCGAGGAGCGCGGTGGCGGCGCGGCGCGCTCGGGGCAGCAGCGCCAGCCCCAGGCCCAGGTAAGCCAGGGCGACGCCCCAGAAGAAGGCGGCGCGGGCCAGCCGCTCCTCGGAGCCGGTGAGCAAGAGCACCAGCAGCGCCAGCGCCGCGCCGGCGCCCCCGGCCGCCGCCACGTGCCAGGGCTCGGGCGTCTCGCGCCGCGCCAGGATCCGGAAGGCGAGCCCGCCCAGGTAGACGAGCGACCAGGCGGCGCACAGGAGCGCCATGGGGAGGTCGCCCCGCTCCATGGGCGCCGCGGCGCCGGCGAGCCCGAGGAAGGCCACCAGGCCGGTGGCGGCGAGGAGGAGCGGGGACCGTCGGGTCATCGCCAGCCAGGCGTAGGCCAGGCTCCAGGCCACCACCACCGCCGCGAACCAGCGCGGGCGGTGCGGCGCCAGCAGCTCGCCGGCCAGGACGAGGAAGGCCGCGCCGGCCACGCCCGACAGCGCCAGCGGCGCCTTGCCGGGGCGAAGCAGGCTCACCCCGTAGATCGCGCCCCAGGCCGCCAGCGGGGCGATGGCGAGCCCGGTCGAGCTGGCCTTCACCGAGCCGAGCAGGAGGAAGAAGGCCACCGCCAGCGGGACCACCAGCAGGGCCGGCCGCATCTCGCGCCCGAGCAGGCGCGCCCCGGCCAGGCCGAGCGCGGCGAAGGCCAGCGCCAGCAGCGCCGGCTGGTCGCGGACGAAGGCGGCGAAGAGCCCGTGGCCGGCGAGGAGCAGCGCCAGGAGCAGGGGCAGCGGCTGCAGCCGCTCCCGCCCCGGGGCGCGGGCGGCCCGGTGCAGGAGGCTCCAGCCGGCCGTGAAGAGCGCCGCGAAGGCGAGCGGGGCGAGCCGCGCCGGGAGCGGGTGGAAGGCGCCGCCCGGGCCGAAGTCCCAGGCCCTGAGCGACCAGCCCAGGGCGAGGCCGGCCGACCCGAGCAGGGATAGCCACAGCGACCACGGGAAGACGGCGCGCACCGCCACCGCGGCCGCGGCGGCCGGGAAGGCGAGCAGCCAGCAAAGGAGCCCCCAGGCGGGCGCGTCGGGCCACAGGATGGCCGGCGCCGGCAGGCCTCCGGCCACCGCCAGGAAGAGCGCGATCTCGGCCCGGTGGCGCCGGGCCAGGAAGGCGCCCAGCGCGGCCACTGCCACCACCGCCGCGAAGGCGACGCCGGCCGGAGCGAACCGGTAGAGGCGGTAGCTCACCAGGGCGGTGAAGAGCAGCACCGCCACGCCCATGCCCAGCACCACCTGGTTGAAGAGCGGGCGGGCGCGGCGGCGGTTCGCCTCGGCGAACCCCAGGGCCCCCGCGCCGAAGAGGACCCCGGCCGCGACCCGCGCCGAGCCCGAGACCCCGCCCGGCGCCAGCAGGAAGAAGAGCGCGCCCACGAGGAGGATGCCGGCGCCGATGCGGGCGAACCAGATGAGGGCGATCTTCTCCTCCAGCGAGGCTCCGGGCGCGGGCCGGGCCCGCGCCTCGGCCGCCTTGGGGCGCGCCGGCTGGGGCCGGACGATGCCCAGCTGCTCCTCGATGGCGGCGAGCCGCTTCTGCACGCCGACGAGGCCCTTGCGCGCCTCGTCGGCCCTGAGCCAGGCGCCCAGGGCCAGGAACACCATCCCCAGCAGCATGAGCAGCGCCACCAGGGCGAGCGCCACCACCCACATGGGTGTGACCCTACCAAAGCGGCCACTTGGGCGTCGATGCCCCCCGGCCCGGCGGCTATGCTCCGCGGCGCGCGCCGCCGGATGCGCCGCCGGCCCCGGGGCCCGCGGCAGCCGAGGGCGGGAGAAGGCGGTCCGGCCTGGCCAACTCGACGAACGGCGACCTCGCCATCCGCTGCCGGGGGCTCTCGAAGCGGTATCCCCCCGACGTCCTGGCGGTGGACGGGCTGGACCTGGAGGTCAGGCGCGGCGAGTGCTTCGGCCTGCTCGGGCCGAACGGCGCCGGCAAGACCACCACCGTGGAGATCCTGGAGGGCCTGCTTGAGCCGACCGCGGGCGAAGTGGAGGTGCTCGGGGGCCGCTGGGAGCGCGACGCCGCGGGGCTGCGGGAGCGCCTGGGCATCACCCTCCAGGAGACGCACCTGCCGGACCGGCTCACCGTGGAGGAGGTGGTGGCGCTCTTCCGTTCGTTCTACCGGCGCGGTCGGGAGGTGGACGAGGTGATCGCGCTGGTGTCGCTGGAGGAGAAGCGGCGCACCTGGTACGAGCGCCTCTCCGGGGGGCAGAAGCAGCGGCTGGCGGTGGCCTGCGCCCTGGTGGGCGACCCGGAGCTGCTCTTCCTCGACGAGCCCACCACCGGCCTCGACCCGCAGTCGCGCCGGCAGCTATGGGAGGTGGTGCACGGCTACCGCCGCGCCGGGCGGACGGTGCTCCTCACCACCCACTACATGGACGAGGCGGAGCGGCTCTGCGACCGGGTGGCGGTGGTGGATCGGGGGCGGGTCATCGCCCTGGGCACGCCCCGCGAGCTGGTGGAGCGCCACGCCGGCGCCGCGGTGGTGGAGTTCGCCGCCGAGGGGGCGCCGGGCGAGGCCGAGCTCAAGGCGCTGCCGGGGGTGCGCGCGGCGCGCCGGGCCGGCGAAGCCTGGGCCCTCACCGCCGACCGGGTGCACCAGGCGGTCCCGGCCCTGCTCCACCTGCTCCAGGCGCGGGGGGCGGCGCTGTCGCGCCTCTCCACGCACCAGGCCACGCTCGACGACGTGTTCCTGGCCCTCACCGGGAGGCAGCTCCGTGAGTGAGCGGCGCTTCTGGATGAGCTCGCTGTGGCGCCTCACCCTGGCCCGGGTGCTCATCTTCTTCCGCGAGCCCTCGTCGGTCTTCTGGACCTTCGGCTTCCCCATCCTGCTCACCATCGCCCTCGGGATCGCCTTCCGGGCCCGGCCCCCCGACCCGGTGGCGGCGGCGGTGGAGGCCGGGGAGGGGGCCGAGGCGGTGCTCTCGGCCCTGGCCGGCTCGCCGCAGGTGAAGGCGCGGGTGCTCCCGTCCGCGGAGGCGCTGGCCGAGCTGCGGGTGGGGCGGGTGGACATCGTGGTGCGGCCGGGGAGCCCGGCCACCTACGAGTTCGACCCGGTGCGCCCGGAGGGCCGGCTGGCGCGGGCGGTGGTGGACGACGCCCTGCAGCGGGCGGCGGGGCGGCGCGATCCGCTGCCGGTACGGGAGGCGCCGGTCACCGAGCCCGGCTCGCGCTACGTGGACTTCCTCCTCCCCGGGCTCATCGGCCTCAACATCATGTCCTCCGGGATGTGGGGCATCGGCTGGGTGATCGTGGAGACCCGCCAGAAGAAGCTCCTGAAGCGCATGATCGCCACCCCCATGCGCCGCAGCGAGTTCCTGGTGGCCTTCGTGCTCATGCGCATGCTCTTCCTGGCGCTGGAGTTCCCGGTGCTGGTGCTCTTCGGCCGGCTGGCCTTCGGGGTGCCGCTGCGGGGCTCGGGCTGGACCCTGTCCCTGCTGGCGCTGCTCGGGGCGCTGGCCTTCTCCGGGCTGGGCCTGCTCGTCGCCTCGCGGGCCCGGAACACCCAGACCGTGAACGGCCTCATCAACCTGGTGATGATGCCGATGTTCGTACTCTCCGGGGTCTTCTTCTCCGCCTCGCACTTCCCCGACGCCATGCAGCCCTTCATCCGGGCGCTGCCCCTCACCGCCCTGAACGACGCGATGCGGGCGGTGATGATCGAGGGGGCCGGCCTCGGGGCGGTGGCGCCGCAGGCCGTGTTCCTGGGGGCCCTGGCGGTGGCGACCTTCGCCGCGGCGCTGCGCCTCTTCCGCTGGGCGTGAAGAGACGGCGCCGGACCCGCCCGGGCCCGGCCACCGGGACCGGAGGCGCGCCCTCACGCCGTTAGGGATGGCCCAGGGCGGCCTTGACGCGGCCGAACTCCTGGAGCGCGCGCGGCTCGAGCCGCTGCAGCGCCGCCGGCGAAATGAGGTTCCGGTCCTTGAGGGCGCGCACCGTCCCCTGGGGCACGCAGTTCCCCGTCTGGCGCAGCTCGACCGGGATGCGGTTGAAGACCACCGTGACCTGGGCGCGGGTGCCGGCCTCGTCGCCGTCGGTGTCGCCCACGTACTCCAGGCGCTTCACCAGCCCGCCGCCCAGGTCGAAGCTGTCGAGGTTGTGGTTGCTGTCAACGTAGGAGTGACTGGCCTGGGTCGCTCCCGGCAGCCGCTCGATGGCCCAGCCCGTCGGCGGGCGGTAGAGCTCGAAGTCCTGCGAGCCGGAGGCCTCGGTCCAGTCGGACCTGGTCTCGCGGGCCTTCATGTAGACGCGGGCCCGCAGCGCGTCGGCGGCGGGGAACAGAGTCACCAGGGTGGTCACGGCCGGCCCGTGGCCGGCGAAGTCGGCGTCCCCCCTGCCGGCCCGCGGCGGCCGGAAGGTGACCTTGAGGCCGTCGACGTTGGCCACCTGCGACTCGCACACCGGGGTGGCCGGCTGGATGACGGCGATGGTGGAGATGGTCCGCCCCTCCCACTCCAGGGCGAAGCGCTCGCTGTGCTCGTCTAGCTGGACGCCGGTGGCCCCGAACTTGAGCGTCATGGCGTAGTGCGTGGGCCGATCGAGCTTCCCGCTGACGTCGAGGCGCGGCTGGCCCACCCGCTCCAGCCACACCCGCAGCGTCTGGTCGGTGTCGAAGTCGTAGCCGTAGAACTCGACCTGCTTGAGCCGGTCCGGGACCAGCGTCCGGTCGACACCCAGGGGCACCACCTGGCACAGGGCCGGCTCCAGCCTGGGGGCCGCCTGGCCGAGCAGCCGCGCCCGGATGCCGAGGAGCGCCTGCCGGATGCGGGCCCGGATGAAGTCGGCGTCGCAGCGCAGCTCGACCCCGCCCTGGGCGATGCTCCGCGAGGCGAGGTTCGCCAGCTCGTTGCGGATGGTGGACTGGGCGTCCTCGGTCAGCTTCTTCTGGGCGTCCTGGAGCACCTTCTGCCAGTCGGCCGAGGCGCTCTGCAGGGCGTCGATGGCGTCGTCGAGGACGTTCACTGCCTGGGTGGTCGGGTCCTTGAGGGCGTCCTTGAGCCCCAGGCAATCGCAGCTCGAGCCCGACAGCACCTGGCCCACTGCTGCTAGCGCCAGCGCCAGCCACCGCATGTCGCGTCGCGTCGTCCGCATGTCCCGTCACCCCCGGCGGGGGCCCCGTCCGGGCCCCAGCCAATGAGAGGCGAGCACCCGCGCTCGCCGTGACACCCACCTTCGGTATGAGCGATGGGGGCGCTCGGCAACTGCCCGAGACGGTATGGGTGACCCCGCTTTTGCGGCACGCGTCGCCCGGCGCGAGCCTATGATGGTGGAGACCGGGGGGTTGAGCGTCCCCGGCAGGGGGTCTCCATGAGCGGATCGCGCACCACCTGGTTGGCGATCCTGGCGGGGGCGGCCTTGGCGGCGGCCGTCGGCCCGGGGTGCGGGCCCGAGGCGCCGAAGTGTCCGGCCGGCCAGACCAGCTGCGGCGGCGTCTGCGTCGACACCGCCACCGATCCGAACAACTGCCGCTTCTGCGGCGTCAAGTGCCCCACCGGCGGGTCCTGCGTCGGATCGCTCTGCCAGTGCCCGGCCGGACAGCAGCCCTGCGGCGGAGCCTGCATCACCCTCGACACAAATGAGAACTGCGGCGCATGCGGTCACGCCTGCGAGATCCCGGGATCCGTGCCCCTGGGGACCTGTGGCGGGACGCCGCCCG
>DASRTO010000043.1:0-3451 GCA_035655915.1 Anaeromyxobacteraceae bacterium | reverse complement strand
CCAGCTCGGCGTTGCGCCGCCGGGCCCGCTCCGACCGCTCGGAGCGCGCGCGCGTGAGCTCGCGCCGCAGCTCCTCCACCAGCCCCTGCATGGCGTCGAAGTTCCGCCGGTACTCGTCGCCGCTCGTGTCCACCCGGGTCTCGATGGCGTCCATGGTGTCCCCTCTAGGCGCGGGAGAGCAGGTCGTCGGCGATGGCCATGCGGGCCACCTCGGCGGTGGTGCCGCACAGGCTGAGCCCCTTGGCGTCGCGCCAGGCGCGCTCGGTGGCGGTGCCGCGGCGGTAACCCTCGCCGGCGGTGACTTGAAGGCAGGCGCCGGCGGCCCGCTCGGCCCCCTCGGCGCAGAACACCTTGGCGCAGCGGGCCACGGTGGCCGCCTCCGGGTCGCCCGTCCGCCGGAGCCAGGCGGCGCGGTGGCAGATGAGCTCGGCCGCCTCGGTGAGGGCCAGCACCTCGGCCAGCTTGAAGGCCACCTCCTGGCGCGCGAAGACCGGCCGGCCGTCGCGCTGGTGCGAGAGGGCGTGGCCTTTGGCGGCCGTGAGGACCGAGCGCATGAGGCCGGCGGCGGCCACCGCCACCGACAGGTCCGCCTCCCCGGCGTAGCGCTCGGCGACGGGACGCCCCTCGAAAGGGCCGAGCACACGCGCCGCCGGGAGGGGCGCCCCTTCCAGCGCCAGCGAGGACACCGCCAGGCCGTCGAGCCCCATGAGCTCCATCCGCTCGCCGAGCCGCACGCCGGGGTCGCGCGGCGAGACCAGGCACAACGCCTCGCGGCCGCCGCTACCGGCCACCACTCCGATCCAGTCGCCGAGGGGCCCGTTGGTGACGAAGGACTTCGTTCCGGTGAGGCGCCAGCCGCCGCCGTCCACCTCGAGCCGCGCCGGCCCGGCTCCGGCGGCGTCGGCGAGGGCCACCGCGCCGATGCGCTCGCCGCGGCGGAGCGCGTCCCGCTCGGCCTCGGGCAGGGCCCGCGGCCCGAGCGCCTCCAGCAGGACCGAGAGGTGCCGCGTCGCCTCCACCCCCAGGAGCAGGGAGGGCGAGGCGCGCGCCAGCGCCAGCCGGGCAGCCACCTCCGCCCCGGCCTCGCCGGGGAGCGCCCGCTGCACGGCCAGGAGGAGCCGCCGCAGGCCGGTCCCGTCCAGGCCCGGCAACCCCGCCACCGCGGCGGCCTCGGCCTGGAGCAGGGCCTCCGCCCGCCCTTCCGCCTCCCGCGCCTCTCCCGAGAGCTCGAAGTTCATGGCTACCCGCCGGCGGCCTCCATGAGCCGGGAGATGACGAGCTTCTGGATGTCGGAGGTCCCGCCGCCGATGGCGGCCAGCCGCGCGTCGCGGAAGACCCGCTCCACGTCGTACTCGTGGCAGTAGCCGTACCCGCCGTGGAGCACCAGGGCGTCGCTGGTGGGGCCGAGCGAGGCGTCGCCCACGAAGAGCTTGGCGCAGGCGGCCTCCAGCGGGTTCAGGCCCCGGCCCTGCTCCTTGCACCATGCCACCCGGTACACCAGCGACCGCGCCGCCTCCAGCAGGATCTTCATGTCGGCGATCTTGTGCTTCACCGCCTGGAAGGTTGCGATGGGCCGGCCGAACTGGACCCGCTCCCGGGCGTGGGTGCAGCTCTTGTCGAGGAGGAACTGCACCTGGCCGAGGAAGGGGGCCAGGAGCGTGGAGCGATCCCACTCCACCGCCTGCAGGGCCATGAGGAAGCCGGCGCCCTCCTCGCCGAGCAGGTTGTCCTCCGGGACCAGGCACTCCTCCAGGACCAGCTCGCTCGTCACCGAGCTCCTCATGCCGAGCTTGTGGAGGGCGCGCCCGGCCGAGAACCCCGGCGCGCCCTTCTCCACCACGAAGGCGGAGATGCCGGCGTGGCCCGGGCCGGGCCCGGTGCGGGCGAAGACCACCGCCACGTCGGCGATGCCTCCGTTGGTGATGAACATCTTGCGGCCGTCGAGGCGCCAGCCGCCGCCGTGGCGGGTGGCGCGGGTGGCCAGGGAGGCCACGTCGGAGCCGGCGCCCGGCTCGGTGAGCGCCATGCAGCCGATCCACTCGCCGGCGGCGAGCCGGGGCAGCCAGCGGCGCCGCTGCGCCTCGCTCCCGTGGACTAGGATGGTGTCGGCGCACAAGAAGGAGTGGGCGCCCCAGGAGAGGCACAGCCCGCCGTCCACGCCCGCCTCCCCGAGCGCCTCGCCGACGGCGACGCAGGCCAGCGCGCCCTGGCCGCCGCCCCCGTAGGCCTGGGGGAGGTTCAGCCCCAGCACCCCCATCTCCCCGAGCCGGCACCACGACCGGTGGTCGAACTGGCCGGCGAGGTCGTGCTCGCGAACGCGGGGGACGATCTCGCGGCGGGCGAAGCGCAGCACCTGCTCCCGCAGCGCCAGGTGCTCGGGTGTGAAGGAGAACTCCAGCGGCGACCTCCCCGCGGGGGGCGAGGGCATGGTCCCACATTCCCTCGCCCCGCCGGAAGGTCGCCGGGCGGCGCGGCACCCTTCCGGGCCCGCGCCCTGTATGCTTCTTCCCGGCTCGATCCCGTGGAGGACCACGATGCGGTCGATGGCAACGCTGAAGGCCGCGTACGCGGGGGCTGCCGTCCTGTTCACCTGGATGGGGTCGGTCATGGGCGGCGTCAACGTCGCCGTCCTGGCGTGGGTCATGCTGACGCACGCGCCCCGCGACCGGCCTCCGGCCTGACGGTCGCCTCCCTCCCATGCCGCCTCGCCTGGGCGCGCTCTTGGCGGTGGTGTTCTGGGGCGTCTCCTTCGTCGCCACCAAGGCGGTGGTACGCCAGATCTCCCCCGCCGCCCTGGTCTTCACCCGGGCCGGCCTGGGGACGCTCCTGCTCATGGGGATCCTGGCGCTGCGCCGGCGGCCGGTGCTGCCGCCGCGGGACGCGCTTCCGGCGCTGGCGGCCATGGGGTTCGTGGGCGTCGCCTTCCACCAGCTGCTCCAGGCCCATGCCCTCACCCTCACCAGCGCCGTGAACACCGGCTGGCTCATCGGCCTCATCCCGCTGTGGTCGGCGGTGCTCTCGGCCCTGCTACTCCGCGAGCGGTTCGGCGCGGGCAAGGTGGCCGGGCTGCTCCTGGGCTTCGCCGGCGCGGTGCTGGTGGTGACCCGCGGCGACCTCTCCCGGGGGACGCTGGCGCTCCCGGCGACGCGGGGCGACCTGCTCATCCTGGCCAGCACCGTCAACTGGGCGCTTTACACGGTGCTGGGCCACGGTACCATCCGCCGCCTCGGCCCCACCCGGGCCACCGCCGGGGCCATGGGGCTCGGCTGGCTCATGCTGCTGCCGCTCTTCGCCGCCGGCGCCGGCTGGAGCGACTGGGCGCGGCTCTCGGCGGGCGGCTGGCTGGCGGTGCTGTTCCTGGGCCTCGCCTGCTCCGGGCTCGGCTACCTGCTGTGGTACGGCGCGCTGGAGCGGGTCGAGGCCTCGCGGGTGGCGGCGCTCTTGTACCTCG
>DASRTO010000042.1:0-7884 GCA_035655915.1 Anaeromyxobacteraceae bacterium | reverse complement strand
GCAGTTCGCCATCCAGGGCGAGGACATCTACGTGCTGGAGGTGAACCCACGCGCCAGCCGCACCGTCCCCTTCGTCGGGAAGGCCACCGGCGTCCCCTGGGCCAAGGTGGCGGCCCTGGCCATGGTGGGGAAGTCGCTCCGGGAGCAGGGTATCCGCGAGACGCCGCGACCCGGGCACGTCTCGGTGAAGGAGGCGGTCTTCCCCTTCGCCCGCTTCCGGGGCGTGGACACCATGCTCGGCCCGGAGATGCGCTCCACCGGCGAGGTGATGGGGGTGGCGGCCGACTTCACCACCGCCTTCCTCAAGGCCCAGGCCGCGGCCGGCAACACCCTGCCGCGTCCGGTGCCGGGCGAGCCCCTGCGGGCCTTCGTCTCGGTCAAGGACCCCGACAAGCCGGCCATCGTCGATGTGGCGCGGCGGCTGGTCGGGCTGGGCTTCGAGGTCCTGTGCACCGCTGGCACCGCCGCTTTCCTGGCGGAGCGGGGGATTCCCGCCACCCGGGTGCGCAAGGTCAAGGAGGGCCGCCCCAGCGTGGTGGACCGCATCATCGACGGCGAGGTCCACTTCGTCGTCAACACCACTGCCGGCAAGCAGGAGATCGCGGATAGCTACTCCATCCGCCGCGAGACGCTGATGCATCGCATCCCATACTTCACCACCATGACCGGGGCGCGCGCGGCGGTGGGGGCCATGGAGGCGGCGCGCCGCTCAGCGCCCGAGGTGCGCTCGCTCCAGGAGTACCACCGGTAGGTCCCGGACGGGCAGGCGGAATTGACAGCGCCGACCCCGTTCCCCCACTATCATTCATGGGCGGCCGCCCCGGGTTCCTCGGGCCGGCCGCGGTCCTTTCTCCGCCGAGGGGAGCCGATGTCGAGAGAGCGCGTGCCCATCACCAAGGCTGGCCTCGACCGCCTCAAGGAGGAGCTCAAGCGCCTCAAGTACACCGAGCGCCCGCGCATCGTGAAGGAGATCGGCGAGGCCCGGGCCCACGGCGACATCTCGGAGAACGCCGAGTTCCACGCCGCCAAAGAGAAGCAGGCCCACCTCGAGGGGCGCATCGCCCAGCTCGAGCACTGGGTGGCCTCCGCCGACGTCATCGACGTCTCCAAGCTCTCCGGCGACCGGGTGGTCTTCGGGGCGCGGGTCCGGCTCGCCGACGCCGACTCGGGGGACGAGGTGGTCTACCGCATCGTGGGGGAGCTGGAGGCCGACCTCAAGCACGGGCGGATCAGCGTGACCAGCCCCATCGCGCGTGCCCTCATCGGCAAGAACGAGGGGGACGTGGTGAAGGTGCAGACTCCCAAGGGCGTGCGCGAGTACGAGATCGGCAGCGTCGAGTTCGTGGAGGAGGATCTCCCGGCCGGCCCCGGGTGAGAGGCGCGCCGTGCCGCCGAGGGGGACCGCCGGGCGGGGGGACCGCGGGGCCGCCGCCCTCCAGGCCCTGGTGGCACCGCTGCGCTTCGCCGCCCGCGACGGTTTCGCCGGCGCCTCGCGCCTGGCGGGCTTCGGCAGCACCATCCGGGGAGCGGTGGCCCAGGCCGGCCGGGCTGGCGCGCCCCCCGGCCAGGCGCTGGCGGCCCTGGCGGCGGAGGGGGAGGCCTTCGACGCCCTGGGCACCGAGGACCGCCGCCGGGCGCTGCAGCGGATCGCCGCCCACCTGGCCGCGCTGGTGCCGGTCCCGCCGGAGATCCAGGCGCTGGCGCGGCTCGGCCGGGTCGAGCTGCCGCAGAGACCCCATGCCGGGCGCACCGGCTCCGCGGACGCCTCGGAGCGCGAGGGCGCCCGCACGACGTCCACGCCCTCTCCCCCCGGGAGAGGGCTGGATCCCGCGGGACGCGCCGAGCGCCGCCGCTGGCTGGCCACGCCCCTGGCGCAGGTGCCGCAGGTCCATCCCGCCCCGCGGGCGCTCCTCGAGGAGCGGGGATGCGCCAGCGTGGAGCAGGCCCTGGAGTTCCTCCCGCGCGCCTGGCAGGACCGCACCGCGGTGAAGCGCATCGCCGACCTGCGCCTGGGCGACGAGGCCATCGCCCTGGGGGAGGTGGCTTTCCTGCGCCCCGCCCGCATGCGGAGCGGCAAGCCCCTCCTCAAGGTCGGGCTCTCCGACCCCAGCGGCCGCCTGGAGCTGGTCTTCTTCAACCCGCCGGCCTGGCGCCAGAAGCAGTTCGCCACCGGACAGCGGCTGCTGGCCTGGGGCAAAGTGAGCGAGGGCTTCGGCGGCCGTCGCCAGATGGCCCAGCCGGAGGTGGAGCGCGCCGAGGTGGGCGACTCGGCGAGCTTCGGCCGCGTGGTTCCCATCTACCCCGGCCCTGCTGACCACCAGCACCCGGCCCTGCGAAGGCTGCTGAAGCGCCTCTGCGACGAGTACGCCCCCTTGACCGTGGAGGACCTCCCGCCCGAGGTGCGGCGCCGCCGCGGGCTCCTCTCGCGCGCCGAGGCCCTGCGCCAGGCCCATTTCCCGCCGCCCGGTACCGACCTCCTGGCCGCGGCGGCTCGGGCCACCCCCGCCTTCCGCCGCCTGGCCTTCGAGGAGCTGTTCTTCCTGCAGCTGGCCCTGGCGCTGCGGCACCGCGGGGTGCGGCGCGAGCCGGGCATCGCCTTCGACGTCTCGCCGGCGGCGCGGCGCCGGGCGCTCACGGGGCTCCCCTTCGAGCTCACCCCGTCGCAGCGCGCCGTTCTGGGGGAGATCGCCGCTGACATGGGGCGCCCCGAGCCCATGAACCGGCTGCTGCAGGGGGACGTGGGGAGCGGGAAGACCGCGGTGGCCTACGTGGCCATGCGCCTGGCGGTGAACTCGGGCTTCCAGGCGGCGCTCATGGCCCCCACCGAGATCCTGGCCGAGCAGCACGCCCGCACCCTGGGGCGCTGGCTCCAGGGGACCGGGGTGGAGCTGGCGCTGGTGGGGGCCCAGGCGCGCGGGCGGGGGCAGCGGGAGGCGCGGCAGGCCCTGGCCTCGGGGCGGGCCCGGGTGGCGGTGGGGACCCACGCCCTGCTGGAGGAGGACGTCGAGCTCGAGCGGCTGGGGCTGGTGGTGGTGGACGAGCAGCACCGCTTCGGCGTGCTGCAGCGGGCCCGCCTCATCCAGAAGGGGCGGCGTCCGGACGTGCTGGTCATGACCGCCACCCCCATCCCGCGCACGCTGGCGCTGGCATTCTACGGCGACCTGGACCAGTCCAAGATCGCCGAGCTGCCGCCCGGGCGCACCCCGGTCGAGACCCGCGTCTTCGGAGACTCCCAGCGCAAGAAGGCCTGGGAGATCGCCCGGCGCGAGCTGGAGGCGGGGCGGCAGGTCTACGTGGTCTACCCGCTGGTCGAGGAATCGGAGAAGACCGACCTCGCCGACGCCACCAGCGCGGCCCAGGAGCTGGCGCGGGTCTTCGCCCCCTCCGCGGTGGGGCTCCTGCACGGCCGCATGCGCGCCGAGGAGAAGGAGGCGGTCATGGATCGCTTCCGGCGCGGGGAGCTGGGGGTGCTGGTGGCCACCACCGTGGTCGAGGTGGGGGTGGACGTGCCCAATGCCACCGTCATGATCGTGGAGCACGCCGAGCGCTTCGGCCTGTCGCAGCTGCACCAGCTGCGGGGGCGGGTGGGGCGCGGGGCGGAGCAGAGCCACTGCCTGCTGCTGGCCCACTTCGGCCGGGCCGGGGACGAGGCCCGGGAGCGCCTCCAGACCATGGCTCGCACCCAGGACGGCTTCGAGATCGCCCGCGCCGACCTGCGCCTCCGGGGGCCGGGGGAGCTCCTGGGCACCCGGCAGTCGGGCCAGCCCCTGCTGGAGGTGGCCGACCTGTACCGCGACGAGGCCATCCTCGACGAGGCCCGGGAGGACGCCTTCGCGCTGGTGGAGTCGGATCCGGATCTCGCCCGCCCCGAGCACGCCGCGGCCGCCGAGGCGCTGCGGCAGCGCTGGGCCGGCCGGATCTCACTGGCGCGGGTGGGGTAGGGCCGGAGCGCGGTATCCTGGGACCGTGAGCGCAGCGCTGGCCCGCCGACTCCTGGACGCCGGCATCCGCGACGAGCGGGTGCTCCACGCCGTGGCCCAGGTGCCGCGCCACCTCTTCCTCCCGCCGGCGCTGCGCGACCGCGCCGACGAGGACGTGCCCCTGCCCATCGGCCACGGCCAGACCATCTCCCAGCCCTACGTGGTGGCCTTCATGACCGAGGCGCTGGCGCTGGACGGGACGGAGAAGGTGCTGGAGGTGGGCACCGGCTCCGGCTACCAGACGGCCATCCTGTCCCTTCTGGCCCGCGAGGTGTGCTCGGTGGAGATCGTGCCCGAACTCTCCGCCCGGGCCGCGGACCTCCTGCTCGGCACGCTCGGGCTCCGGAACGTCCGGCTGCGGGTGGCCGACGGGTGGAACGGCTGGCCGGCCGAGGCCCCCTTCGATCGGATCCTGGTGGCGGCGGCTCCGGCGGAGGTGCCGCCGCCCCTCGTCGAGCAGCTGCGCGAGGGCGGGCGCCTGGTGGTGCCGGTGGGACCGGAGGGGGACCAGTCCCTCACCGTGGTGGAGAAGGGGGCCGGCGGCGCGGTCTCGGCACGCGACGTGTTGCCGGTCCGCTTCGTGCCGCTCCGGCGCGGCGAGCCGCTGCTCGGGTCGTAGTATGATGCCGCCAATGGTCGTCTGTCCCGTCTGCGAGCACCAGCAAGCCGCCGGCGACGAGTGCCAGCGGTGCGGCCGGAGGCTCACCGGGCCGGGGGTGGTGCCGCTGCCGGTGGAGCCGCTCCTGGGTCTGGAGGCCACCCGCCTCGGCGACGGCGGGGGGGTGGCGGTGGCGCCCCTTCCCGACCTGGAGCTCACCCATCACCGCCCGGCGGCGGCCGAGGCCGCCCCGGCCCTCGAGCTCGAGCCCACCCGCGCCGCCCCGGTGCGGGTGAGCGCCGAAGTGGTGCCCGACCTGGAGCCGACGCGGGCCGAGACCATCCCCGGCGACGGTCCCACCCGGAGGCCGGCCACCCTGGTCTGCCGCTACTGCCGCACCGAGAACCCTCCCGGGGAGACGAGCTGCGCCCGCTGCGGCATGCGGCTTCCTCCCTGGGAGGCGCCGGCCCCGGTCGCGGACGCGCCGGCCCCGGCCCGCTGCCCCGCCTGCGGCACCCTCAATGCCGGCGAGATCTGCACTGGCTGCGGGGGCCTGGTGCGGCGCCGCTAGGAGCCCTTCCCCGGCGGCGCTTGCCATTTCCCGGCCTTCCCGGCACATTCCGGCGTCCCCATGAAAACGTTCACCGACCCAGAAGCCTTCGCGCGCGTGAGGCGCCTGCCGCTCTACGTCTTCACCGTCACCGACAAGCTCCGCGACGATGCCATCGCCCGCGGCGTGGACGTGGTGGACTTCTCCATGGGCAATCCCGACGGGGCCACCCCGGCGCGCGTCGTGGAAGTCCTCAAGCGGGCGGTCGACGACCGCCGGATGCACCGCTACCTGAACCCGCGGGGCCTCCCGGAGCTGCGCCAGGCCGCGGCCCGCTGGTGGAGGCGGCGCCACGGCGTGGAGGTCGACCCCGAGCGCGAGGTACTCATCACCATCGGATCCAAGGAGGGGATCGGCCACGCCCTGGTGGCCATGCTCTCCGAGGGCGAGGCAGTGCTGGCGCCGGCGCCCACCTATCCCATCCACGCCTTCGGGGCCGTCATCGCCGGCGCCGAGACCATCCCGGTGCGAGTCGGGCCGGGGGCGGACTTCATGGAGTCGCTCTTCGACGCCGCCGAGAAGGCGGAGCCCCGCCCGCGCGGGCTGGTGATGAACTTCCCGGCCAACCCCACCGCGGCGGTGGCCACCCGCGAGCTGTTTCAGAAGGTGCTCAAGTTCGCCGAGGCCCGCGACCTGTTCGTCATCTCCGACCTGGCCTACTGCGACATCGTCTTCGAGGGCGAGGCCCCCGCCATGCTGCAGCTGCCGGGCGCCAAGGAGCGAACCCTGGAGTTCATGTCCCTCTCCAAGAGCTACAACATGCCGGGCTGGCGGGTGGGCTTCTGCGCCGGCAACCCGGCCCTGGTGGCGGCCGCGGCCCGGGTGAAGAGCTACCTGGACTACGGCCTGTTCGGGGCGGTGCAGCGGGCGGCAGTCACGGCCCTCGACGAGTGCGACGGTGAGGTGGCCCAGATCCGCGAGAAGTACCGGCGCCGCCGCGACGCGGTGGTGAAGCAGTTCGGCGAGGCCGGCTGGAGGGTGCCCTCGCCGGCGGCCAGCATGTTCGCCTGGGCCCCGCTCCCCGAGGCCTGCCGGCACCTGACCTCGCTGGACTTCACCCGCCGCCTCATCGAGCAGGTCGGGGTGGCGGTGGCCCCGGGCATCGGCTTCGGGCCGGCCGGGGAGGGGAACGTCCGCATCGCCCTCATCGAGGACGAGGCGCGGGTCCAGCTCGCCGCCGAGCGCATCCACAAGTTCCTCCGGAGCCCCGCGGCGACCGCCCCCGCGGAGCGCGGATGACCTTCCGGGCCTGGTTCCGCTGCTCGGACGGCTGCGACTTCCGGGCCGAGCTCACCGAGGTGGTCTACCGCTGCCCGCGCTGCCAGGGCCTGCTGGAGGTGGAGCACGACCTCGAGGCCCTGCGGGCGCGCGGCGCCGAGGAGTGGAAGGCCCTCTTCGACCAGCGCTTTCGGCGCGGGGCCTGGCCGCTCGGCTCGGGAGTGTGGGGCAAGAAGGAGTGGGTCTACCCGCAGCTGGCCATGGAGAACGTGGTCTCCATGTACGAGGGGGGGAGCCCGCTGCTGCGCCTCGACCGCTACGCCCGCGAGATCGGCCTCGGCCACCTCTGGCTCAAGGAATGCGGGGTCACCCACACCGGGTCCTTCAAGGACCTGGGTATGACGGTGCTGGTCTCGGCGGTGCGGGAGATGCAGTCGCGGGGCACGCCCATCCGGGCGGTGGCCTGCGCCTCCACCGGGGACACCTCGGCGGCCCTGGCCGCCTACGGCGCCGCCGCCGGCGTCCCCACGGTGGTGCTGCTTCCCCGCGGCCAGGTCTCCACCGCCCAGCTGGTCCAGCCCATCGCCAACGGGGCGCTGGTGCTCGAGCTGGACACCGACTTCGACGGCTGCATGCGGGTGGTGCAGGAGCTGTCGCGGACGCCGGACATCTACCTCGCCAACTCCATGAACTCGCTGCGCATCGAGGGGCAGAAGACGCTCTCGGTGGAGGTGGCCCAGCAGCTCGGCTGGAGCGCCCCCGACTGGCTCGTCATCCCCGGGGGCAACCTGGGCAACGCCAGCGCCGTGGGGCGCGGCTTCCTCATGATGCGGGAGCTGGGCCTGCTCGACCGGTTGCCGCGCCTGGTGGTGGCACAGGCCGAGGCCGCCAACCCCCTGTACCGGGCGTTTGAGACGGGGGGGCTTGCTGCCCCGGATCATGCCGGGGGGGCCCTGCGGTCCCTGCAGGGCCCCCCGCTCGCTCCCGCGAGGAGGCGGTTCACCGAGCTGAAGGTGGAGCCGGTCCGGGCCGGGAAGACGCTGGCCTCGGCCATCCAGATCGGCGACCCGGTCTCGGCGCGGCGGGCGCTGCGGGCGCTGGAGGCACTGGACGGCCTGGTGGAGCAGGCGAGCGAGCAGGAGCTCTGCGACGCCGCGGCGCGGGCCGACCGGGCCGGCGCCTTCACCTGCCCCCACACCGCGGTGGCGCTGGCCGCGCTGGAGAAGCTGGCGGCCCGCGGCGTCGTCCGCCCGGAGGAGCGGGTGGTGGTGGTGTCCACGGCCCACGGCCTCAAGTTCTCCGCCTTCAAGGTGGGCTACCACGAGGGCTCGCTCCCCGGGGTGGCCTCGACGCAGCGCAACCCCTCGGTCCGGGTCGCCGCCTCGCTGGGCGCCGTCCAGGACGCCATCGCCGCCCGCTTCGGGCGCGCCGGGGGCCCGTCGTGACCGCGGTCGGGGGCGCCACCGCGGCGGGAGACG
>DASRTO010000041.1:0-1637 GCA_035655915.1 Anaeromyxobacteraceae bacterium | reverse complement strand
GCCACGCCCATCTCGGCGAGCAGCCCCGGCGCCTTGGCCACCTCCGACAGCGTCCACAGGAGGTAGCGCGAGTCCACCGCGATGGTGCGGGCCTGGGGGACATAGGCGAAGTCGGCCACGATCGATTCGTAGAGGCCGTCGAAGGCGAGGCCGCAGAAGCGGCCCCGCCCGTCGAGGACCGCCGAGCCGGAGTTCCCGCCGGTGATGTCGAGCGTGGCGAGGAAGTCCACCGGGACGTCCCCCAGCGCCGCGTCGTGGAACGGGCCGTTCCCGCTGGCCCCCTCGGCGCGGATGGCGGCCAGCACTTCCTCCGGCACCCCGAATTCCGGGTCGCCGTGGCGCTGCTTCTCCAGGATGCCGGCCAGGCGCGTCTGGGGGGCGTAGAGGACGCCGTCCCGCGGCGAGACGCCCTTCACGGTCCCGTAGGTGACCCGCAGCGTGCCGTTGGCGTCCGGCGCCAGGAGCCCCCCGGCCTTCTCGATGAGCGCGCGCGCGTTGGCGGGGCCGAAGCGCGAGCGCGCCCCGGCGCGAGCCTTCTCCTCGGTGCGGATGGCGTCGTCGAGCGGCGAGAGCGCCCGCGCCACCTCCAGGAGCGAGTCCTTCTCCAGGGCCAGGTCGCGGGCGGGCTTCTCCAGGAGCGACAGCCGGAACGACAGGTCGGCGAGCCGCGTCCCGGCGTAGACGCCCTCGAGCCAGGCGTCGGCCCGGCGACCGGCCTCCTCGGAGGGCATTCCCGGCGCGAGCCCCACCAGCCGATCCAGCGGCTCGATGCGCTGGCCGGCCGGCAGCGCCGCGGCCTCGAGGACGGCGCGGCGCAGGAGGGCCCGGTCGGCGGGGAGATCCACCGAGCGCTGCATCCGCTGCTGGGCCTCGCGGATGCGCTCCCAGTTCCGCTGCTGGTACTCGAGGTCGCGCTCGAGGTCGGGCTTCTCGCGCTCGGCCGCCAGGCGCAGGATGATCCGGGCCGCCCCGAGGAGCGACTGGTCTCCGCGCAGCGACTGGTATCCGCGCAGGGCCTCGAAGACCGCGTCGCGCTCGCGGGTCTTCTCCACCCGCGCCTGGATCGCCTCCAGGTCCGGGAGCGCTCCCCCGGAGGCGGCCCGCCGCCTCGGGTCGGCGTCGATCCAGGCGGAGAGCGCCCGCTCCTCGGAGCGCTTGCGCTCCAGGAGGCCCAGGCGCGCCGCGCCCTCCAGCACCCCCTCGCGGTTCTTCATGGTGTTGGCGAGCCTGCGGATGCGCGTGTTGAGGCGGATGGCGCGCTCGGGATCCTCGCTCGCCATCCGCTCCAGCAGGGCCAGCCGCTCGCGGTAGAGCCGCACCGTCCTCGGGTAGGCCCACTCCAGCTGCGCCCGGGTCTCGGCGTAGGTGTAGAGCCGCTCGGTCTTGCCCGGGTAGCCCGCCACCATCACGAAGTCGCCCGGCTCGGCGCCGTTCGGCGAGACCGGCAGCCACCTCGCGGGGCGGTAGGGCACGTTCTCCCTGGCGTGCGGCCCCGGCTTCCCGTCGGGGCGGACGTACGCCCGGTAGAGCGCAAAGTCGCCCGAGTGCCGCGGCCACATCCAGTTGTCCGTCTCGCCCCCGAAGTTCCCCACCCCGGACGGAGGCGCGTAGACCAGGCGCACGTCCCGGATCTCGTG
>DASRTO010000040.1:0-6381 GCA_035655915.1 Anaeromyxobacteraceae bacterium | reverse complement strand
AGGCCAGGCTGTGCTCCCGGCCCGCCTTCCGGCCGCTCTACGCCAACTACGACACCTGGTTCGGCCCCAAGCTCGTCGGCGACGAGGCGCACACCGAGGCCCCCGAGGCCTGGGCGGCGCGGCTGCGGGCGAGGTGGTGAGCGATGGGGGTCGCCCAGCGGCGGACTCGCGGTGGGGCCGGAGCTCGGCCTGCGCCGGCGTTTCACGAGAGGTGAGCATGGCCGAGGACCGGGAGAAGATGCCGGAGATCGATCTCGAGGGCTACAAGGCCAGGGTCGCGCCGGTGAGCAGGGCGACCCTCACCTGGGAGCGGGACCTGGTCTTCACCGGGCAGACCGCTCAGGGGTACGAGATCGCCTTCGACGCCGCGCTGCAGGAGGGCTGCTCGCCCACCGAGAGCCTGCTCCTCAGCTTGGCCGGCTGCATGGCCATCGACATGGTGTCCTTCCTCAGGAAGATGCGCTGCGAGATCCGCAGCTACCGGATGGACGTCGCCGGGCGGCGTCACCCCACCCCGCCGCAGCGCTATGCCGCCGTGGAGATGACGATCGCGGTGACCGGCTCCGGGCTCACCCAGCGCAAGATGGAGCGCGCCGTCTCGCTGTCGCAGGAGAAGTACTGCTCGGTCCACCACTCGCTGCGTCCGGACCTGGCGGTGACGGTGACGTCCAGCTTCGAGAACCTCCCCTGATCAGGCCGCGCGCGCCTCGCGGTCCCAGAGTTCCGCCGAGAGTTGGCAGCCGTCGCAGGCGCCGGCGACCCGCGCCAGCCGGCCGCAGGCGCAGCGGGGCGCCTTCTCCAGGACGAAGGCCGCCGCGGCCCGGGCCACCGCCGGGTCGCGCAGGATGCGCCGGTGCCCCAGGCCCTCGGTGACGAGGAGCCTCCCGCCCGGCCAGGCCGCGGCAATGGCCTCCCCGTCGGCCAGGGGCACCTCGGCGTCGCCGCGGTCGTGGATCACGAGCAGCGGCACCGGCGGCGCCGCCGCCGCGAGGCGCGGCAGGTCGAAGGCGTCCTCGGCGAAGCCCACCCTGCGCTCGAGCCGGGCCCGGGCCCGATCGCGGACGCGGGGCGGGAGTCCCAGCGCCTCGCCGAAAGCCCGGAAGAAGGGCCAGGGCGATCGCGGCGTGCCCACCACCACCCCGGCGTCGACGGGAAGGCCCCGCAGGATCGCGAGCGCCAGGGCCGCGCCGCCCATGGAGTGGGCCACCGCGGCGCGGGCCCCGCTCTGGGCCGCCACCGCCGCGATGGCGTCGGCGAAGACCGGCACCGAGGCGAGGCGCCCGCCGGAGCGGCCGTGGGCCGGCGCATCGAAGGTCACCAGCGAGAACCCCGCCTCCCGCAGGGGCTCGCCCAGGGAAAGGAGCTGGCCCCCGCGGCCGCCCCAGCCGTGGGCCAGGAGCACCGCCGGTCCCTCGCCCAGGCGCCAGGCGCGCAGGGTGGTCCGCCCCAGGCGGACCTCGAAGGGCACCGCCCCGGCCAGCGCCTCCCGCTCGCCTGGCGGGGCGGCGTGGCGAGGCGGGGTGAGGAAGAGGCGCTCCGCCACCGCGCCGGCCGCGGCGGGAGCGAGGTGCCCCAGGACCGTGAAGGCCGCCCTGAGCGGCGCCGGAGCCACTAATTGAGACCGTCCGTTCGTGCTAATTTCGCTGGCCACGTTCCACCGTCTCTCTCTCCCTCTCCCCAGGACTCAGGCCCGGGCCGAATCGACCAACCGCTCGAAGGCGCGCCGGGCGCGCGCCAGGGCCTTGCGCTCTCGCAGCAGCCGCGACGCCAGGTGCGTCACGAGCATGATGCCGTAGGTCTCGAAGGCGAATTGCTCCGGGTCGACGTCGGCGCGGAAGTGCCCCTCGTCGCGGGCCACCCGCACCGCCCCGGCCAAGACGTCGAGCCAGTCCCGCTGCAGCTGCGCCAGCCGGTCGTGCGCCGGACCGGGCCGGTCGTCCAGCTCGGCGCTGGCGGCCACGAAGATGCAGCCACCCGGCTGTGGAACCGCCTCGGGCCAGCGCAGCCAGCGCTCGAACAGCTCCCGCACCCGGGGCTCGCCGCGGCGGGCGGCCAGCCCGGGCTTCACCACCACCTCCACGAACCGCTCGGCCGCGCGCTCCAGGGTCTTCACCTGGAGGTCCTCCTTGGAGGCGAAGTGCGCGAACAGGCCGCTCTTGGAGAGGTGGGCCTCGCCGGCCAGGCGGCCGATGGTGAGCCCCTCCAGCCCCACCGCGCTGGCGAGCTCGACGGCGCGGTCCAGGACGGCGGTCCGGGTCTGTTCTCCTTTTCCCATGGGCGGCTCTAATAGCACGTCCGTTCGGTCGTAGCAAGTCACCCGTCCGGGGGCGGAGAGGGCCTCGGGGCGGCAAGGTCGCGGCGAGCCGGCGGACGCAAGGCCCAGGAGGCGGCCACGAGGCCGAGCTGGACGGCGGGGTAGAGCACTGCGACGGCACCATCACCCACCGCCAAATGGGAAGCGACCGCTCCCGTGTAGTTGAAGACCGCGCCGGCGTAGGCCCACTCCTTGAGCCGCGGAAAGCGCGGAGCGAGCAGCGCCACCGCGCCAAGCAGCTTCCAGACGCCGAGGATGACCAGGAAATGGTCCGGGTAGCCGAGGTGCTGCACGACCGCGCGGACGTACGGGATTCGCAGGACGTCCCACGCTCCCCCCACGATCAACTCCGCGGCGACGAGCACGGTGGCGACCCAGTACCCGATGGGGCGACTTCGAGAGGCGATGGGGCTGGCGAGGTTCGTCATGCTTCCTCCGAGGTGTCACGTCGAGCGGCTGGGGGACCTGCCTCGCAACCGCGGCAGACGAACGGGAGGGAGCACGAGTCGTGCCGGCCGGCCTTGCGCGGCGGGCGCCGGAATGGCGTGGCGGCGGGGGTCAGCACCGTTCGCACTTTCGACACGGACGTAAGGAAAGCCGACGCCTCCACCGCCCCGCCCCTCACGGGGTGTTCGCCCGGCGCCATTGACGCCCGGCGCCGCGGTTGGCTAGGAATCGTCCGGATGCTCGGGCCCATGGCGACATGCTCCCCGGTGCCGGCTCGCCGGCCGGCACGGCCTCAGCCGGAGCCACCGGTGGGGCTCCCGTGAAGATCGCCGGGATCCTGCTGGCCGCAGGCGGATCGACTCGCATGGGTCCGAACAAGCTTCTCCTGGAGCTGGAGGGGGAGACGCTGCTGCGCCGGGCGGCCCGGCGCGCCCTGGCCGCCGGGCTCGACCCGGTCGTCGCCGTCCTGGGGCACGAGGTCGACAGCGTCAGGCGAGCGCTCGAGGGGCTGGGCTGCCTGCTGGTCGTGAATCCCGAGCCCGAGCGCGGCCTGAACAGTTCCCTCTCGGTGGGGGTCGCCGCCGTGCCGGCCGACGCCGAGGCCGCGGTGGTGCTCCTCGCCGACATGCCCCTCGTGGACGAGGGCATGATCCGCGCCGTGGTGGAACGGCACGCCGCCTCCGGCGCGCCATTGGTGCTGGCGCGCTACGGCGAGGTGACCGCCCCCCCGGCGCTCTATGCCCGGCGGCTCCTCCCCGAGCTCCAGGGGGGCGAGGGCGAGGGGCGCGGCCGGGAGGTGCTGCGGCGGTACCGGGCCGAGGCGTCCTTCGTCGACCTCCCGCCGTCGTCGCTCCTGGACCTCGACGTGCCCGCGGACCTGGGGCGAGCCCGCCTTGGGGGGCGGGCCATGAGCGACGACCGGGGGACCCTGGCGCAGGCAGCCGCCTGGGCCGACAGCGGCCTGGGGGTCGCCCTGGCGACGGTGGTCGCCACCTGGGGCTCGGCGCCGTGCCCGACCGGGAGCCAGCTCTGCGCCAACCAGCGCGGTGAGTTCGCCGGCTCGGTCTCGGGCGGGTGCATCGAGGCGGCGGTGGTGGGCGAGGCGCTCGAGTCCATCCGCGACGGCCGGTACCGGCTGCGGGAGTACGGCGTCAGCGACGAGCGGGCCTGGTCGCTGGGCCTGGCCTGCGGCGGGACGGTCCGGGTCCTGGTCGAGCCGGCCCGCCCCGCCCTCCTCTCGGCCCTGCTGGGCCGGATGGCCGAGCGACGCGCCGCCGTGGTTGCCACCGACCTCTCCTCCGGGGAGGCGAGCCTCCTCGATCCGTTCGCGCCGGAGCCCGGGGCGGAGCCAGACCTGGCGGCGGCGGTGCGGGAGGCGGCGCTACGGGATCGGTCGTCGCTGCTCGACCGTCCCTCCGGGACGGCCTTCCTGCGCCCCTACAACCCCCCGCTGCAGGTGGTCATCGTGGGCGCGGTCCACGTGGCCCAGGCCCTCGCCCCGATGGTGCAGCTCGCCGGCTACGACGTGACGGTGGTGGACCCCCGCCCCGCTTTCGCCGCCGAGGGGCGCTTCCCCGGCGTGCCCCTCGCCGCCGGGTGGCCCGAGGAGGTGCTCCCGCGGCTGGGCCTCTCGCGCCGCAGCGCGGTGATCGCCCTCTCCCACGACCCCAGGATCGACGACCCGGCCCTGGCCGCGGCGCTGCGCTCGGAGGCCTTCTACCTCGGGGCCCTCGGCAGCCGGAAGACGCAGGCCGCCCGGCGGGAGCGGCTCGCGGCCATGGGTTTCTCCGACGCCGAGCTTTCGCGGATCCACGGCCCGGTCGGGCTCCAGCTGGGGGCGGTCTCGCCCGCCGAGATCGCGGTGTCGATCCTCTCCGAGCTGGTGGCCTGCCTGCGGCGGGGCGATGGCGCCACGCCGCTCCCCAGCCCCGCGCCGCGGCCCGCGGCGGGTCGCGGCGGCGGAGCCGGCTAGCGGCCCGGGAAGGCCGGGCGCCCGGTCGTACACCTGCCTGCGGCCCAGCCTCCCGGGAACAGCGCCCGCGCGTCCTCGCCTCCGTCCTCGTCGTCGACGAGGTCGAGGCCGCTGCGGGCCAGCCGCCGCGCGGCGGCGGCAGCGCGGGAGCCGCGCCCCTGGTCCAGGCACCACTGGGCGTGGTGGCAGAGCAGCGCCGCCTCCATGGCCCGCCCCAGCGTGAGGGCCAGCCGGCGCGCCCCCGCCTCCCGGGACTCCGGCCCCGCCGCGGCCGCCCCCAGCCAGGCCTCGGCGTGGGCCAGCGCCTTGCCGGCGGCTGCGGCCGGCTCGCGAAGGCCGGGGTCGCGGACCCCGGAGAAGAGGCGCCTCGCCTCGGCGGCCAGGGCCTCGCCGGCGCCGGGCTTGCCCAGGGCGCGCAGGGTCTCCAGGGCCAGGACGTTGGTGGTGCCCTCCCAGATGGGCAACACCTGGGTGTCGCGCAGGAGGCGCGGCAGCCCGGTGTCCTCCACGTAGCCGGCGCCCCCGAACGCCTCCAGGGCCTCCGACACCGCCGCCACCGCCTGCCGGCCGGTGGTGAGCTTGGCCACCGGGGTGAGCACCCGCAAGAGCAGCCGATCGGCGTCCGGGGCGCCGCCGCCCTCGCGCCGCCCCATGAGCTCGGCCACGCGGAAGGCGAGCAGGAAGGCTCCCTCGGCCTCGGCCTCGATCCCCGCCAGGGTGTCGAGGTGCAGCGGCTTGCGATCGACGAGGTCGCCGAAAGCCTCCCGCCGCCGGGCGTAGTCCTGCGCCAGCATGAGCGCGCGGCGCATCATGGCCGCGGCCACCACCGTGTTCCAGGCCCGGGTGACGTTGAGGAGCGGCGTGATGTTCCTCACGCCGTCGGAGAGCCCGGCTACCGGCTCGGCCCGGGCCCCCTCCAGCGCGATCTCGGCGGTGGGCAGCTTGCGCGTGCCGAGCTTGTCCTTGAGGCGATGGACCAGGATGCCGTTCATGCCGCCCCCGGCATCGCGGACCTCCAGGTAGAAGAGCGCCAGGCCCCGACCGCCCGGGGGCGCGGCCTCGGGCCGGGCCAGGGTGAGGGCCATGTCGGCCTGGATGGCCGAGGTGAACCACTTGGTGCCGAAGAGCCGCCACCCCTCCGGCGAGCGGCGCGCCTCGGTCTCGGTCCGGGCCACGTCGGAGCCGCCGATGCGCTCGGTCATCCACTGGCCGCTCGACCAGGCTCGGGCCGGGTCGCGCGAGCAGAGGCGCGGCAGGGCTCGCTCCGCCAGCGCCGTGGCCCCGAGGTCGAGCAGCGTGCGGGCCGCCCCGTCGCTCATGGCGAGCGGGCAGGAGTAGACGTCCATGGAGGGCTCGAGCAGGTGCACCATGGCGAACTGGTGCAGCCGCGAGGCGTCGCCCAGCCGCCGCTCGTAGGCTGCCGCCACCAGCCCGTGTCGGGCCGAGAGCTGGGCCGCCTCGCGCCACAGCGGCGTGAGCTCCAGTTGGTCCACCCGCCGCCCCCAGGGGTCCCAGCTCACGAGCCGCGGCTCGAGCAGCCGCTCCTCCAGCTGCTGCTGGTACAGGCGGCCGCCGGCGAGCTCCCCGAGCTCGCGCAGCTCGGCCTCGACGCCCGGGAGCGCCGGGGGCGGCAGGGCGCGCGCCAGGG
>DASRTO010000039.1:0-2434 GCA_035655915.1 Anaeromyxobacteraceae bacterium | reverse complement strand
GACACGATCAGCACCGGGCCGCGGTGGCCGCGCAGGGCCGGGCGGGCGGCCTGTACGGCGTGGGCGGTGCCGAGCTGGTCGCGCTGGTGGGCGAAGCGCAGCGGGGCGTCAGGCAGGTGCTGGCGGAGGGCGGCCTCCACGGCCGCGGCCTGGTGGCCCACCACCACCACCACCGGGTCGGCCCCGGCCTCGACGGCGCGCTTCACGGGATAGTAGACCAGCGGCCGGCCGCACAGCCGGTGCAGGACCTTGGCCCGGCTCGACCGCATGCGGGTCCCCTTGCCGGCGGCGAGGACGATGGCGGCGAGGCGCGGGCGCGGCGTGGCGGCGATCGGCATGCGCGGAGGCTAGGCCCGCCGCGCCGCGGAATCAAGCGCCCATGTCGCGGGCCCCCGCGGCGTGGACGGGCCCGGCGACGGGCGCTTACAATCCGCCCGTGACCCCGGGCGCCCTGCTCCTGCCGCTGGCGCTGTCGCTCAGCGCCGCCTCGCCCAGGGGGGCCGTCGCCACCGCCCATCCGCTCGCCAGCGAGGCCGGCGCCGCGGTGCTGCGCCGGGGCGGCAACGCCGTGGACGCGGCGGTGGCGGCCGCCTTCGCGCTCTCGGTGGTGGAGAACCAGAACTCGGGGATCGGGGGCGGCGGCTTCGCGGTGGTGTGGCTCAACCGGGAGCGGGCGGTGCGGGTGCTGGACTTCCGGGAGGTGGCGCCGGCGGCGGCCGCGCGGGACATGTTCCTGCGCGAGGGGAGGCCCGACCCGGCCTGGTCCCGCGACGGCGGCCTGGCGGTGGCCGTGCCCGGTGCCGTGAAGGGGTACGCCGAGCTGGCACGGCGCTTCGGGACCCGTCCGCTCCGGGAGCTCACCGAGCCGGCGGCCCGCATCGCCGAGTCCGGGTGGACCCTGGGCCTCCTCGATCACCGCTCCGCCTCGGTCCGGCTCGAGTGCCTGCGCGCCGACCCGGCCGCGGCCCGGGAGTTCCTGGTCCCCGGCCCGCGCGGGGAGCGCCTGCCGCCCGAGCCGGGCTCCCGCCGCAGGCGCCCCGATCTGGCGCGCACGCTGCGGCTGCTCGGGCGCGACCCGGACGCCTTCTACCGGGGTCCGCTGGCCGCCCGCGTCGCCGCCGCCGTCCGGGCCCGAGGCGGCGTGCTCACCGAGGCCGACCTCCGCGCCTACCGGGTGCGCGAGCGCGAGCCGCTGTGGGGGAGCTACCGCGGGCACCGGCTGGCCACCGTGCCGCTCCCCTCGGCCGGCGGCGCCATCCTGGTGGGGCTCCTCCAGGCGCTGGAGGGCGACGATCCCGACGCGGGCGGGTGGCGGCCGGAGCGCTTCCTGCACGTCTTCGCCGAGGTGGAGCGGCGGCTCTTCGCCCGCCGCGCCGGCCTCCTCGGCGACCCGGACTTCATCCCCGGCGCGGAGGCGGCGGCGCGGTGGATGGCCTCGCCGGAGGGGGGCCGGGCGCTGCGGGCCGAGGTCGGGGAGCGGGCCACGCCCTCCGCGGAGCTGGCCGCGCCGGCCCACCCGGGCGAGACCAGCCAGGTCTCGGTGGTGGACGCGGAGGGGAACGCCGTCTCCCTCACCACCACCGTCAACCTGCTCTACGGCTCCTGCGTGGTGGTGCCGGGCACCGGCATCCTCCTCGACGACGAGATGGACGACTTCGACGCCGCCCCGGGGGTCCCCAACGCCTTCGGCCTGCGGGGCGGGACCGCCAACGCGGTGGCCCCGGGCAAGCGCCCCCTCTCCTCGATGGCGCCCGCCCTCCTGTTCGACGGGCGGGGGCGCCTGGTCCTGGCGGTGGGGGCCACCGGCGGCTCGCAGATCCCGAGCGCGGTGGCCCAGGTGATCATCGGGCTGCTCGACTGGCGCATGCCGCTCCCGGTCGCGCTGGGAACGCCCCGCATCCACAACCAGTGGATGCCGGACGAGATCCTGGCCGAGCCCTTCGCGCTGGACGCCGAAACCGCCCGGGCGCTCCTGGCCCGCGGACACCGCATCCGCGTCGCCGATGGGCCCTTCGCCAACCCCCAGGCGGTGTGGGTAGACCCGGAGACCGGCTGGCGCGTCGGCGCCAGCGAGCCGCGGCGCGAGGGGGCTCCGGCGGTCCCCTAAACCCGAGGAACGCTCGGGCTCCGTTCCCGCGGTCGCGCCCGGGCCCCCGGCGGCGCGTGCTCGCGTTCGCGCCCGGGCCTCGCTCTCCGGGCGCTTGTCCTCGCCGCGACACCGCGCGCTCGGCGGCGCCGCGCTCGCGGTCCCCAGGGCGCGACGGCGAAAGGCGGGTCTCGTCCCCGAGCTTCTGGCAGTGGCTCCGGCGCGTGTTCGCCGTCGCGACGGGGTTCGCATCGGCGCGGCGCCGCACCCGAAGCGACCTCGGCGCGGCTGCGGAGGCACCTCCGAGCGAGGCCCGGGCGCTCGATCCCAGAAGGCGGCCCGGCCTCG
>DASRTO010000038.1:0-4601 GCA_035655915.1 Anaeromyxobacteraceae bacterium | reverse complement strand
GTGCCGCGGGCCGGGCCACCGCCACCGGCAGGGCCACCTGCCGGGGCTGGACCGGGCGCGCCGTCACCTCCTTGGGCGAGAAGCCGGTGGCGATGACGGTGATCTTCACCTCGTCGGCCATGCGCTCGTCCACCACCGAGCCGAAGATGATGTTGGCCTCCACGTCGGCGGCGGTCTGGGCCATGGAGACCGCCTCGTTCACCTCGTGGAGGGTGAGCGAGGGGCCGCCGGTGATGTTGACGAGCAGGCCGGTGGCGCCGTCGATGGCCACGTCCTCGAGCAGCGGCGAGCTGATGGCCGCCTGCATGGCGTCCACCGCCCGGCGCTCGCCGGCGGCCCGGCCGGTGCCCATGAGGGCCATCCCCTGCTCGGCCATGATGGTGCGCACGTCGGCGAAGTCCACGTTGACGAGGCCGTGCACGGTGATGAGGTCGGAGATGCCCTGCACCGCGTTCAGGAGCACCTCGTCGGCCCGCTTGAAGGCGTCGGCCAGCGACATGTTCTCGCCGGCCACCGAGAGCAGCCGCTGGTTGGGGATGACGATGAGGGTGTCCACCGCCTCGCGCAGCTCGGCGATGCCGGCCTCGGCCTGCTTGCGCCGCCGGTTGCCCTCGAAGAGGAAGGGCTTGGTGACCACCCCCACGGTGAGGGCGCCGGCCTGCTTGCCGATGTCGGCGATCACCGGCGCGCCGCCGGTGCCGGTGCCGCCTCCCATGCCGGCGGTGACGAAGACCATGTCGGCGCCGGCGAGGGCCTCGGCCACGGCTTCGCGGCACTCCAGCGCCGCCTCCCGTCCCCGCTCCGGGTTGGCGCCGGCGCCCAGGCCGCGCGAGGCGGCCTGGCCCAGCTGCAGCTTCAGCGGGGCGCGGTTGGCCTGGAGCGCCTGCACGTCGGTGTTGGCGGCGATGAACTCCACGCCGTCGAGGCGCGCCGCCACCATGGTGTTGATGGCGTTGCCGCCGCCGCCTCCCACGCCGATGACCTTGATACGGGCGGCCGGCTCGATGCGATCGATGTCGTGCATGGCGCTCTCCAGGCTAGAAGATCTCGCCCAGCCACTCCTTCATCCGGCTCTTGACCTTGCGGTAGACGTTCTCCTCCCGGATCTTGAAGTAGGGGCTGCCCTCCTGCTGCTGGGCGCCGTAGATGACCAGCCCCACCGCGGTGGCGAACTGCGGGCTCTTCACCACGTCCACCAGGCCGCCGATGCCGCGGGGCAGGCCGCGGCGCACCGGGACCCCCAGCACCTCCTCGGCCATCTCCGGCATGCCGCTGAGCAGGGTGGAGCCGCCGGTGATGACCACCCCCGAGGCCAGGAGCTCATCCATGCCGCACTTCTGGATCTCGTGCTGCACCAGCATGAAGATTTCCTCCACCCGCGGCTCCACGATCTCGGCCAGGATCTGGCGCGACAGCACCCGGGCCGGGCCGCCGCCGACGGAGGGGACCTCGATGGTCTCGCTCTTGTCCACCATGGAGGCCATGGCGCAGCCGTAGGCCTTCTTGATGCGCTCGGCCTCGTGGGTGGGGGTGCGCAGCCCCACCGCGATGTCGTTGGTGAGGTGGTTGCCGCCCAGGGACAGCACCGCGGTGTGGGCGATGGCCCCGTTGGCGAAGATGGCGATGTCGGTGGTGCCGCCGCCGATGTCCACCAGGCACACCCCCAGCTCCTTCTCGTCCTCGGTGAGGGCCGCCAGCGAGGAGGCCAGCGGCTGCAGCACGATGTCGGCCACGTTGAGGCCGGTGCGCTGGGCGCACTTGATGATGTTCTGGGCCGAGGAGACCGCCCCGGTGACGATGAGGGCCTTGGCCTCCAGCCGCACCCCGCTCATCCCCACCGGCTCCTTCACGCCGTCCTGGTCGTCGACCACGAACTCCTGGGGGAGCACGTGGATCACCTCGCGGTCGAGCGGGATGGCCACCGCCTTGGCCTGGTCGATGACCCGGTCCACGTCCTGCTGGCGGACCTCCTTGTCCTTCACCGCCACCACCCCGTGGGAAGGGAAGGCCTTGATGTGGCCGCCGGCGATGCCGGTGTAGACGGTGGTGATCTCGCAGCCTCCCATGTGCTCGGCTTCCTCGATGGCGCGCTTGATGGAGGCGACGGTGGCGTCGATGTTCACCACCACCCCCTTGCGCAGCCCCTTGGACGGGTGCGATCCGACGCCGATGATGTCCAGCCCTTCGTCGGTCACCTCGCCGACGATGGCGCAGATCTTGGTGGTGCCGATGTCGAGTCCGACCAGGATGTCTCCGCTCTTCGCCATGACCTCTCCTCGGCGAGTGGCGCCCGCGCGCCCACGCCCTATCGGGGCCCTCTCGGACCCGTTCCGCCCTGAAGGGAGCGCGGGGCAGCCTCATCCGGCTGCCCCTTCGGACCCTTGACATGGGGGGTCGCGGTGAAGCTGCGTCCCCCCATACCCCCCACTCGCTCCGGGGCAGCCTCATCCGGCTGCCCCTTCGCTCGTCCCACCGTTGCCGCCGCCAGCCGGACCGTCACCCACGACGGGCGATTCCGGTTGTCGAGGTGGAGCACCTCCGCCCTCTTCCCGCCGGCCCGCAGCGTGCCGAGCACGCGGTGGAGCCGTTCCAGCTTCTGCGGGAGGTCGCCCACGCCGAGCCGCACCTGGGTCGCCTCCTCGCCGATGTAGAGGGTGACCCCCTCGTCGGGGTCGACGTGGACCTCCGAGACCGCCCCGAAGGCCCCCAGGCCCTCGCGGGCGTAGCCGTCGAGCAGCGCCAGCGCCCCGGCCAGGAGCGGCTCCAGGTCGGCGCGGCGCTTCAGGTAGTCGTCGCGCGTGAAGCCGGTCACCAGCGGCAGATCGAGCCCGTCGCCGGGCGCGGCCCGCTTGAAGACCTGCGCCTGGTGGTCCACCAGGTAGAGGCCGCCCAGGTCGACCAGCGCCCCGGGCTCGCGCTCCTCGACGCGCACCTCCACCGCCGGCGGCAGCCGCCGGCGGGCCTCGGCCGACTTCACCCAGGGGTGCCGGGACACCGCCTGCTCCAGCGCAGGGAGGTCGGCTGTGAGGAGCTGGTCCCCGGGCCGCACCGGGGAGAGCGCCAGGAGCTCGGCGGCGCTCGACCGCTTCGTCCCCTGGAAGCGGACCTCGCGGATGCGGAGCAGGTCGGCGCCGGCGAGCAGGCGCCAGCCGAGGAAGCCGGCCCCTGCCACCGCCGCCACGCCGAGGAGGGCGGCCGCGGCGGCCCGGATGGCGCGGCGGCTCGCGGCGGGCACGGCGGCCGCGCGATCCACCCGTCTCCTGTTCCTGCCGCGCGCCACGCCACGCTCCCACACCCGACCACACCAGGGCGCATTCGGGCGGTATCGCCCGAAGCTGGAGCATGCCCCAGGGGCGCGACCTGGCAAGTTTTTGGGCTGGCGTTTCGCCGCCGGGAAGCGGTACCGGCCCGAGCTGGCGAGGTTCCTCGACCGGTGACGCAGACTGACTCGATTCAGGCCGGCCGCTTCACCGCGGCCCTGGGATCCGCGTCACGCCCGGAGCGCCGTCGAAGCCGGTGTCGAAGCTCAAGATGCGCCCGATCCCACGTCGCCCCATCACCGCCAGGTGCAGTGCGTCCCGCGCCGAGAGACGACGGCTCCCGAGTAGCACGTCCCTGGCCCGCTCGGCGTCGCGAAGCTCGACCGGGAAGATCTGGTCCACGATTCCGAGCACCGCCTGGAAGGCCGGCTGGATCGCGTCGCGCCGACCGATGGCCGCGTAGCGGTGAAGGATCTCCTGCAGTACCTCGGCGTCGGTCACCAGGCGGACTCCTTCTGCGATGCACTGTTCCAGCAGCCGCTGGGCGTCGACCTTGTGAGGGTGATCGGCTCCCACGAGGTACATCGGGATGTTCGAGTCGACGAAGATCACCCGCGCTCGTCCGGCAGGTAGCCGCGCTCGATCTCGGCGAGCATGCGGTCGATGTCGGCGGTCGGGTACTGGTGACGGGCGGCCGCCCGGACCACCTCCAGCTTGCGGCCGGAATCTCCGCGCGGCTGGCGCGCTCGGGCCTCTCGCAGGGCGCGCCGCACCCACTCCGACACGGTGGTCCGCTGCTCGCGGGCGGCACGCCGGATCTCGCGCATCTCCGCCTCGTCGAGCAGCAGCTGCAAGCGCTTACTCATAATATTAGCATAATGCACTCATATGATGAGCACAACGATCTGCGAGGACATCGAACCCGACCGCGACCTGACCTGAATCCACTACGCCTTCAACGCCGCCCCCTCCAGGAGCCGCTCGCACAGCTCGGCGAAGCTGATGCCGCTGCCGGCGGCGATCTTGGGGACCAGCGACGTCGGGGTCATGCCGGGGAGGGTGTTCACCTCCAGGCAGTAGGGCTCGCCGGAGGGCGTGAGGATGAAGTCCTGCCGGGTGACGCCGGAGCAGCGCAGCGCCTTGTGGGCCACCTCGGCGGCCCGGCAGACGCGGGTCAGGTGCTCGGGCGGGATGCGCGCCGGGTAGAAGTACTGGGTGGTCCCGGCGGTGTACTTGGCGGCGTAGTCGTAGAACTCGCGCGCCGGCACCACCTCGATGGCGCCGAGCGCCTCGTCGTCCAGGACCGCCACCTGGATCTCCTTCCCCTTGACGAACCGCTCC
>DASRTO010000037.1:0-2584 GCA_035655915.1 Anaeromyxobacteraceae bacterium | reverse complement strand
CTGGCCTACCGCCGCGGCCTCGTCCGCACCGGCATCCGCGCCCAGCCGGGCGACCTCATCTTCCTGGCCGACCGGCCCGGGGGCGCTCCCGCCCACGTGGGGCTGGTGGCCAAGGTCGAGCCCGACGGCACCGCCCTGGTGCTCCACCGAATGGCCCGGGGGGTGATGCGCCTGCGGGTGAACCTGGGCTACCCCGGCCGCATCGCCGACCCTGCCACCGGGAAGCGCCTCAACGACACCCTGGCGGTGGGCGCGGTGGCCGTGCCGGCGGGCAGCCTGGTGGTGGCGGTGGCGCCGCCCCCCTGACGGCGGTGCAGCGCCGGAGGCGGCGACGAGGCCAGTGCCGCCCGGAGCGACAAGCTCCGGTCGCGGCACTAGCGCTGGTACTCGAGGCGCCCCCCCACCATGGTGTGGGTAACCTCGGCATGCAACAAGTCCTCGGGCCCCCCGGCCACGAGGTCCCGGTCGAAGAGGGTGAGGTCGGCGTCGTAGCCCACCCGGATGAGCCCGCGCCGGCCATCGGCGTGGGCGGCGAAGGCGGCCCCGCTGGTGAAGGCGCGGAGGGCCTGCCCGCGGGTGAGCCGCTGCTCGGGCATCCAGGCGGTGGAGCGCCCCGGTGGCGTCCGGGACTCGGCGGCGAGGAGGCCCAGGCGCGGGTCGCAGCCCTCCACCGGGAAGTCCGAGCCGAAGGCCAGCGGCAGGCCGGAGGACAGCACCCGGCGCCAGGCGTAGGCGCCCCGGGCCCGCTCGCTTCCCGCGCCCAGCCGCTGCTCGGCCCAGGGGGCGTCGCTCACGGCGTGGGTGGGCTGCATGGAGGCCACCGCCCCGACCTCCCTGAGCACCTCGAGATCGGCGGCGCGGACCACCTGGAGGTGCTCTACGCGGGGGCGAAGGGCGTGCAGGTCCACCGCCTCGGCGGCCGCCGCGAAGGCCGCCGCCACCTCGGCCACCGCCCGATCGCCGATGGCGTGCACCGCGGGCTGGAAGCCGGCGCGGGCCGCCTGGAGCACGCGCGCGCGAAGCTCGGCCGGCGCGGTCAGGAACAGGCCGCTCGTGGCCGGGTCGTCGGAATAGGGCTGGAACAGGGCTGCGCCCCGGCTTCCCAGCGCCCCGTCCGCGTAGAACTTCACCGCCCGCACCGTGAGGCGGCCCACCTCGGGAGTCCGGGCCCAGAGGCGCATCTGCTCGGCCAGCCGCTCCCGCGGGACCTGCCCGTCGATCATGGCGTAGACCCGGAGCGGCAGCCGGTCCTGCGCGGCCAGCGCGCGATAGACCTCCAGCGTCTGCGGCTCGACGCCGGCGTCGTGCACCGAGGTGAGGCCGGCCCGCACCAGCTGGGCCATGGCCCCGGCGATGAGGCGCTCGATCTCCTCCCGGGTCGGCGGCGGAATCCGGGCCAGCACCAGGTCCGCCGCGTTGTCCACCAGCACGCCGCTGGGCCGGCCGTCCTCGCGCCGGAGGATCCGGCCCCCCTCGGGGTCGCGGGTGGCGGCCCCGATGCCGGCCGCCTCCAGCGCCCGCTGGTTGACCCAGACCGCGTGGCCGTCCACCCGCGCCAGCAATACCGGGTGCTCCGGCACCTGCGCCGAGAGCGTATGCTCGCCGGGGAACCGCGCTCCCGGCCAGCGGTTCTGGTCCCAGCCCCGGCCGCGGATCCAGGTGCCCGGCGGCAGGTCGCGGGCTCGCTCCGCCGCCCGGGCGGCGCAGGCCTCCTCGAAGGGCGCGCCGGCGCAGTCGACCTCCACCGCGGCGCGGCCCAGGCCGAGCACGTGGCCGTGGGCGTCGGCGAGTCCCGGCAGGACGGCGCCGGTGCCGACGTCCACCACCCGTGCCCGGGGGCCCGCCTGGCGCGCGCAGTCCTCGCGGGAGCCGACGCAGGCGATGGCGGTCCCGCGCACCAGGACCGCCGAGGCCGTCGACCGCGGCCGGTCGAAGGTGTAGACGCGGCCGAGGATCAGCACCTCGTCCATGGGGACCTCCGGCGGTGGCTTCGAGACTGGCGGGGCCTTCGCGGCGGCGCAGGCCAGCGCCGCCGCGGCCAGGGCGGCGGCCGGGGATCGGGCCGCCCTCACAGGCCGGCTCCCGGCTTGTGGGGGAGAAGGCCCGGCCGACCGGGGGGCGGCGCCCGCTGCGGCAGCTCGCAGGGGGTGGAACAGCGTTGGTAACGGAGGCGCACGGCGAGATCCGGAGCGGCAGCCTAGCCGAAGGCGGCGCGGCGGGCTACGGAGGGCGCGGCGCCGGGGGCCCGGGCGCCTCCGCCGACGTGACCGCCAGGTAGGCGCGGGCCCGGCCGAGCCGGGCCGGCCCGATCCCGCGCACGCGCTCCAGGGCTTCCACCCGATCGAACGGGCCCCGCGCCTCCCGCTCGGCCACGATCGCGGCGGCGAGCCCCGGAGAGAGCCCCGGCACCGCCGCCAGGTCGTCGGCGGAGGCCAGGTTCGGGTCGAGGGTCAGGCCGAGCAGGACCCGCTCGCGGCCGTCGAGGTCGCGCGGCGGCCCGGGGTCGCCGCGGCACCCGACCCAGTGGCGGGGCGGCACGCCGCGCCCCTCCGGCTGGCAGGCCCTCTCCCGAAAGGGAAACGGC
>DASRTO010000036.1:0-1931 GCA_035655915.1 Anaeromyxobacteraceae bacterium | reverse complement strand
CCCCCCCCCCGCCTCGCCCGGCCGAGGCCCCGGCCGCCGCCGCGCCGGCCCCCGCGGCAGCGCGTCCCGCGGTCGCGCCTCGCCCGGCCGCACCGCGCCCGCCCAGGGTCCGCGACCCCAAGGGCTACCAGCCGCTGGCGGACGACCAGTACGACATCCCGGCCTTCCTGCGGCGCGGGTCGCAAGGCGACGGCCGCGGCCAGTGATCGCTGGCGGGGGGCAAGCCCCCGCCCTACGGCCGGTAGGGCGGGCCCTTGCGGCCCGCCGGCGGCCGGGCCGCCGGATCCACACGTGCGGACGCGGCCCTCACGCGACAGCCGGCGGCTCGGGCGGTGGCGGCGCGTCCGGGAGATCGGGCGCCGGCGCCCCGCCCAGGCCGAGCCGGTCGGCGATGGGGATCTGCGCCTTGATGACCAGCGCCGCCAGGTCGGGGAGCGGGAGGCCCCACTCCTCGGCCCCCTTCACGATGTAGCTCCGGTCCACCGAGCGGGCGAAGGCCTTCTCCTTCATCCGCTTCAGCACCGACTCCACGGGCAGGTCGGCCACGCGCTTCGAGGGGCGCACCAGGGCGCAGGCGCCCACGAAGCCGGTGAGCTCGTCGGCGGCCAGGATGCCCTTCTGCATGGACGTCTCGCGCGCCACGTTGGTGTAGAAGGCGTGGCTCGCCACCGCCTTGACGATGGCCTCCGGCCAGCCCCGCTGCCGCAGGATCTCCATGCCGCGCCAGACGTGGTCCTGCTCGGTCGGGTAGCGCTCGTAGTCGAAGTCGTGGATGAGGCCCACCACCCCCCAGGTCTCGACCTCGGCCGGGTCGGAGACCCCGCGGCTGCGGGCCAGCGCCCGCATGGTGGCCTCCACCGCCAGACCGTGACGGCGCAGCGGCTGTGACCTCGTGAACTCGGCGAGCAGGGACCAGGCGGCGGCGCGGTCGAAGGCGGGCATGCGGGGTCGAAGTCTACCACGCGGGCCCGAGCCGCCCGAACCCGAAAGGGGATGCGTATCGATGCCTGGATGAGTATGCTTTTGTGCATGCGCACGACCCTCGAAATCGCCGACGAGCTGCTCCGGCAGGCCAAACGCCGCGCCGCCGACGAGGGCGCGACCCTGCGCTCCGTGGTGGAGGCCGCCCTGCGCGCCTACCTCGCCCCACGCCGCAGGCGTACCGCCTACCGGCTGCGCTGGCGGGCGGAGCACGGGCGGCTCCAGCCCGGGGTCCGCCTCGACGACCGCGACGCCCTCTTCGACCTCATGGACGGCCGGCCGTGATCGCGGTCGACACCAACGTGCTCGTGTACGCACGCCGCGAGGAAGCTCCGTTTCACGCTCAGGCGCGGCGGTTGCTGACAGGGCTGGCAGAGGGCGACGCGCCCTGGGCCCTGCCCTGGCCCTGCATCTACGAGTTCCTCCGGGTCGTGACACACCCCCGCGTCTTCCAGCCCCCCACCGATCCCGACGCGGCCCTGGAGGACCTCGAGTCGCTCTTCGAGTCGCCCACGTTGGCGCTCCTGGGCGAAGGGCCTGGCCACCCCTCGCACCTCCGCCGAGCGGTCGAGTCCGGCCGTGCCACGGGCAACCTGGTGCATGACGCCCACATCGCCGCACTCCTGGTCGAGCACGGTGTGCGCGAGTTCTGGACTGCCGACCGCGACTTCGCCCGTTTCCCGGGCCTGGTGGTGCGGGACCCCTTTGCACCCGCCGGGAGGTGACGCGTGAGATCGTTCGCTCCGGCCGGCCTGGCGCTGGCCCTTGTGCTGCCGCCCCACGCCGCCGCCGCGCCCCCGCTCCCGCCGCGGCCGGTGCACACCTACTCCATCGTGGCCCGCGACCCGGCCACTGGAGAGCTGGGGGTGGCGGTCCAGTCGCACTGGTTCTCGGTGGGGGCGATGGTCCCCTGGGCCGAGGCCGGGGTGGGGGCGGTGGCCACCCAGTCC
>DASRTO010000035.1:0-7327 GCA_035655915.1 Anaeromyxobacteraceae bacterium | reverse complement strand
GCATCCCGCAGATGGCGCGGGGCGTTGGCGCTCCTCGCCGGTTGCTCGCCGCAAACATCGGCCCCGGGCCGCGCGTATCGGAGCACGCCCGGCTCGCTGCGGAGGCGGCCTCCGGCGAAACCGGCCCGCCTCGATTCGATTCCGGGTGCGCCTATGCTTCCGGCTCGACCTTCACCTTCACCCGGCCGGCCACCTCGTGGTGCAGCTTCACCGGCACCTCGAACTCGCCCACGGTCTTGATGGGCTCGCTGAGGTCGATGGAGCGGCGGTCGACGGAGAGGCCCCGCTGCGCCAGCGCCTCGGCGATGTCCATGGCGGTGACCGATCCGTAGAGCTTGTCCTGCTCGCCCACCTTGCGCTTGAGCGAGAGGGGCGTCTCGGCCAGGCGCCTCGCCAGGGCCTCGGCCGAGGCCCGCATCTTGGCCGCCTTGGCCGCCGCCACCTGCTTCTGGTGCTCGATCTCGCGCAGGTTCCTGGGGTTGGCCAAAACCGCCAGGCCGCGCGGGAGGAGGTAGTTCCGGCCGTAGCCGGGCTTGACCTCGACGAGCTCGCCGCCCTTGCCGAGGTTCTCGACGTCTTCGCGGAGGATGAGCTTCATGGGTTCGCTCCTCAGGCGCTGGCGACCGTGTAGGGCAGGATGGAGAGCATCCGGGCCCGCTTGATGGCGGTGGCCACCTCGCGCTGGTGCTTGGCGCAGTTGCCGCTGATGCGCCGCGGGATGATCTTGCCCCGCTCGGTGAGGAAGTACTTGAGGTTGCCCTGGTCCTTGTAGTCGACCTTGAGGTTCTTGTCGGCGCAGAAGCGGCACACCCGGCGCCGGCCGAAGCCGCGCCGCCCGCCGCCCTCGTCGCCGCCGCGCCCCTCGCCGCCGCGCGGGGCGTCGCGCCCCTCGCCGCGGCCGAAGGCCGCCTTGCCACCACCCATGTCAGGACGCGCCATGGCTCACTCCTCCCCTCTGGTCTCGCCCTCGCCCTCGAACTCCTCGGTCCGCTCGCCCTCCTCGCGGGGGCGCTCCTCCTCGACCGGGGCCACCTTGACGTCGGCCTCGACGGGACGGGCATCGGGGTCCACCTCGTCGGCCAGCCGCACCGACTGGAAGCGGGTGACGGCGTCGATCATCTTGAGGTTGCGCTCGAGCTCCTGCACCAGACCGGGCCGGCCCAGGTAGAGGCAGTGCATGAAGAGCGCCTTCTGCTGCTTGGCCACCGTGTAGGCGGTCTTGCGCTTGCCCTGGTTGGTGAACCGGATCACCTTGCCGCCCTCGCGGGACACCACCCCGCGAAGCCGCTCCTTGATCTCCTCCACCTGGTCGTCCGGGGTCTCCGGCTTGAGCAGGTAGATGGTCTCGTACTCGCGTGCCAGCTGCTTCCGCGCTTCGGCCATCGGTTTCGCTCCCCTTGGGTTCCGAGCGGCGGTTTCCCCGCCGCGAGGAGTCTTCGACTTCGGTCCGCCCCGGGGCCCCATGCCCCGGGGCCTCCTTCACTCCGCCCTGCGGCGGTTGAACTGGTTCATGGCCTTGACGGGCCCTTCCACGGCCGCGGTCCAGGCGGCCTCGCCGGCCAGGCGGACCACCTCCTCGACCTCCGCTTCCTCGCCCCTGGCGAAGCGGCCCAGCACCCAGTCGGCCGGGTCAACCGCCTCGGGAGGGCGCCCCAGGCCCACCCGCACCCGGGCATAATCCGGGGAGCCGACGTGCGCGTTCACGCTCCGGAGGCCGTTGTGGCCGCCGTGCCCGCCGCCGATCTTCACCTGGACGCGGAAGGGCGGGAGCTCCAGGTCGTCGTGGACCACCACCAGGTCCTGCGGCGAGAGCTTCCAGTAGCGGAGCGCCGGCCCCACCGACTCGCCCGAGTGGTTCATGTAGGTCTGCGGCTTCACGATCCAAACCCGCTCGCCCCGCGAGTCGGCCTCGGCGATCTCCGCGGCGAACTTGCGGAGCGTGAAGCGGGCCCCCACGCTGCGCGCCACCTCGTCGGCGACCAGGAACCCCACGCTGTGGCGGGAGCGCGCGTAATCTGGGCCCGGGTTGCCGAGTCCGACCAGGAGCTTCACCGGCGCCCCTACTTCTTGGCGCCCTTGGCCTCGCCGCCCTTGGCCGGGGCGGGGGCCGCAGCCGGAGGCGGGGCCGCACCCGCAGCCGGGGCAGCGCCCGGGGCCGGAGCCGCGCCGGGAGTCGGAGCCGCGCCGGGCGCCGCCGGGGCACCCTCGACGGGCACCGCGCCGGGGACGACGGCCGGGGCGACCACCTCCTCCTTCTCCGGGACGGCCACGAAGGCCACCACGTAGTCGGTGGAGTACTTGAAGGTGCAGCCCTCGGGGGCCTTGAGCTCGGAGATGTGGATCGACTGGCCGATCTTGAGCTCGGTGACGTCCACCTCGATCCGGACCGGGATCTTGGCGGGCAGCGCCTCGAGGAGGATCTCGTGGGCCGACACCGAGAGGATGCCGCCCTGGGTGACGCCCTCGGCCTTGCCGGCGGTCACCACCGGGACCTTCACCTTGACCGGCTTGTCGAGGTCCACTTCGAGGAAGTCGGCGTGCAGCAGCCTGCGCGACACCGGGTCCACCTGGTACTCCTTGAAGAGCACCCGCTTCTCGCCGCCGTCCATCCTCAGCGTGATGAGGGTGTTGAACTTGTGCGGCGTGGCGATCGCCTTCTCGATGGCGCCGGGATCGACGGCGATGGGGGTGGGGGCGTGCCCACGCCCGTAGACCACCGCGGGGATGAGCCCCTGGCCGCGCAGGCGGCGGGCGGGCCCCTTGCCCTTCGAGTCGCGGGCCTGGGCGGTGACGACGCTGGAGACGGTCTCGGCCATGCTTCCTCCCAACGGGCTCGCCCGGCGGCGGGCGAGGGGACGGTGGCGGAACGCCCCGGCCCTGGGTGGTCTCGGATTGGAACCGCGCGGATCTAGCGGGAAACCCGGCCGCGGTCAAGGCCGGCGCGGACCTGGCATGGCCATCAGACGAACAGGCTGGAGAGCGAGTCGGCCTGGTGGATGCGCCGCACCGCCTCGGCCAGGAGCTTGGAGACGGTGACGGCCTTGATCTTGGGGCAGGCCGCGGCCGCGGGGGTGAGGGAGATGGTGTCGGTGACCACCACCTCCTCGATGGGGCTGCGGGTGAGCCGCTCCACCGCCGGCCCGGAGAGGACGGCGTGGGTGGCGTAGGCGAAGATCCGGGAGGCCCCCTTGTCCACCAGGGCGTTGGCGGCCTGGGTGAGCGTGCCGGCGGTGTCGACCATGTCGTCCAGGATCACCGCCACCTTCCCCTGCACCTCGCCCACCACGTTCATGATCTCGGCCTCGTTGGGCTTGGTGCGCCGCTTGTCGATCATGCCGATGGTGGTCCCGAGGCGCTTCGAGTAGGCGCGGGCCCGCTCCACGCCGCCGGCGTCGGGGGAGACGATGACCACGTTCTGGGTGTGGCCGTCGAAGCGGCGGCGCATGTGCTCCAGCATCACCGGCGCCGCGTAGAGGTGGTCGAAGGGGATGTTGAAGAAGCCCTGGATCTGGCCGGCGTGCATGTCCATCGAGACCACCCGCGTGGCCCCGGCGGCCTCGATGAGGTCCGCCACCAGCTTGGCGGTGATGGGGCTGCGCGAGGCCACCTTGCGGTCCTGGCGGGCGTAGCCGTAGTACGGCATGACCGCGGTGATGGAGGAGGCCGACGAGCGCTTGAGCGCATCGGTCATGATGAGCAGCTCCATGAGGTGGGTGTTGGCGTCGGGCGAGGTCGACTGGATGATGAAGGTGTCGCAGCCGCGCACGTTCTCGCCGATCTCCACCTGGATCTCGCCGTCGGAGAAGCGCCCCACCGAGGCCTGCGACAGCTGGCGCCCGAGCTGGGCGCACACCGCCCTGGCCAGGGCGAGGTTGGAGTTGCCGGCGAAGACCTTGTAGCCGTTGCCGCTGTCCCTGCTCATGTCCGTCTCCTCCGTGGCGGGGCCCTCGAGGTCCCGCTTCGGAAAGCACCGTGGCCCGTCGCGCCGTCGCCCGGCGGCGGGGCACCTTATACCCGAGCGGTCTGTCGGCGTCGATGGCGGAGGGCCTCAGGCGTCGCCATTGGTGCCGGTGGCGCCGGCCGCGGGTGGCCCCTTCTTGAGCTCGCGCTCGTACTCCGCCAGGATCACCCGCTCCATGCGCTCGCGGGTCTCGGAGTTGAGCGGGTGGGCGATGTCCTTGAAAGTGCCGTCCTTGCGGCGCTTGGCCGGCATGGCGATGAAGAGGCCGGTGTTGCCGTGGATGACCTTGAGGTCGCGGACGACGAAGCAGTGGTCGAGGGTGATGGTGACGTAGGCCTTCAGCTTCTCCTCGTTGACCGGGAAGACGCGGACCTCGGTGATTTCCATGGAGAGACCCCCGGCAAGCGTCGAAGCGTACGCGTCAGGATGACGTCGACGGCTTCTCCTCCGGCCCGCTGCCGTAGGGCCCTCTGCGCGGCGCGGGCCGCGCTCGGCCCGGCGAAGACGGCGAAGAACGCCGGGCCGCTCCCCGACATCATACCACCCGCGGCCCCGCGCCCTTCAAGACACCCCCGGATGGCGACGAGGCGCGGGCGGCGCGCCAGGCAGGGGGCCATGAGGTCGTTCGCCAAGTCGGCCGGGCGGAACGCACGCTTCGGAGGCCGCGGAAGGGCGGCGGTCCCCGAACGGGTCTCATCGAGCCACCGGTAGGCGTCGCCGGCGCGGATGGCCAGGGCGGGATCGCGCGGGTACACGATCACGAGGTCGAGCGGCCGGACCCGGGCGGGGCGCAGGCGCTCGCCGCGACCGGTGGCCCAGGCCGGACCCGAGCCCAGGAAGAACGGCACGTCCGAGCCCAGCGACGCCGCCACCCCGGCCAGGGCCGGCCGGTCGCGCACCCGGTAGACCCGGGCCAGGCAGCGGAGCACGGCCGCCGCATCGGAGCTGCCGCCGCCGAGCCCGGCCGTCACCGGGATGCGCTTCTCGACGACCACGTCCACGCCGTCGGCGATGGCGAAGCGCCGGCGAAACGCCTCGGCGGCGCGGGCCGCCAGGTTCGCTGGCCCGTCGAGGTCCGGCCGGCCCGGGCAGCGGCAGGTCACCTGTCCCAGGCGGTCCCGCCGGACCGACACCCGGACCCGGTCGGCGAGGTCGAGCGGGGCGAGGAGGCTCAGGATCCGGTGGTAGCCGTCGCGGCGCCGCGGCCCGACCCGGAGCACCAGGTTCACCTTGGCCGGCGCGCGGGCGAGGAGCCGGATCACCGGCACCGTATAGCAGGCCCGGCGCCCCGCCGTCCGCCCTTGCCCCCGGACCATGCCGGTGGCAGGGTAGCGCGGTGCCAGACCGGCTGGGCGGCGAGAGGGTGGAGGTGCTCCTCCCGGAGGCGGCCATCCGCGAGCGGGTGGAGGCCATCGGCCGGCGCATCGCCGCCGATTACGCCGGCCGCCCGCTGTGCCTGGTGGGCGTGCTCAAGGGGAGCTTCGTCTTCCTGGCCGACCTGGTGCGCGCCATCGACCTGCCGCTGACGGTGGACTTCATCGGCATCTCGTCCTACGCCGGGGCGGCCTCCACCGGGGTGGTCAAGATCACCAGCGACCTGGTCCGCTCCATCGAGGGGCTCGACGTCCTCCTGGTGGAGGACATCGTCGACACCGGCCTCACCGTCCGCTACCTCCTCGACAACCTGTCCACCCGGCGACCCGCGAGCCTCAAGGTCTGCGCGCTGCTGGTGAAGCCGGCCCGGGCCCGGGAGGAGGTGCCGCTGGACTACCTCGGCTTCGAGATCCCCGACCGCTTCGTGGTGGGCTACGGCCTGGACCACGACGGCCGCTTCCGCAACCTGTCCTTCGTGGGCGTGCTCCGGAGGGAGGGATGACCCAGGCCGGCTCCGCCCCCGCTCCCCGGCCGCGCGGCGCCCCGGCGAGGCACCTCCTGGCCTGGGTGCTGGCGCTGGGCCTGGGCGCGCTCGCCTTCTGGCTCGCCTCCGAGCGCAACGCCCGCCGGTGGATCCTGGCGCCCGAGGGCGGGGAGCTGGTGGTGAAGAAGGGGCTGGCCTTTCCCGCCGGCAGCGCTCGCTTCAAGACCGACGACCCGGGGCTGGCCCAGACCTACGCGCCGGTGAAGCCGCCGGCCGGCGTCCCGCTGCCGTCGGAGCAGTCCTTCGACGACCGCGGCGGCGTGGACCAGGCGCTCTACGAGCTCCTGTCGCGCTGGGCGCGCGAGGACATCGCCAGCGAGCAGCCGGAGCGCCTCGAGCGCGGGCTGGCCTTCGTGGCGCGGGCCGAGCGACTCCCCGGGATCTCCGCCGCCCAGCGCGAGGACCTGCGCGCCCTGCGCGGCGAGTCCGGCTACTACGAGGCGCTCTGGCTCCTCGAGCGCGGCGTCGAGGACCTCCGCCTGGCCCGCGACAGGCTGAGCATCGCCGCCAACTCCTCGACCCGCCGCGCCCCCGAGGCGGCGGTGCTGCTCCGGACGGTGGAGTCCCTCATGGAGCGGGCCCTGGAGGCGACCCGGGCCATCGCGGCGACCCGGCCGCCGCGGGCGGCCGAGCCCGCGGCCGCCCCGCCGGCTCGCGGCGCCCCCGACGGCGGCGCCCGCTGACGGCGGCGGGTCTCACCTAGCCCGACACGCTCCGATATCGCCGCCGCGCCGGCCATTCGCCGGGCCCACGACCGCTGGCGGCAAACCTGCTCCGGCCGTTGTAACATCGAAGGCTCCATGGCCCCGTTCTACTCGGCGAACGGCGCGGCGGAGATCCTCCCGCGCTACAGCTTCCTCGAGCCCCTGCTCCCGGGGCGCCGGGTCCTGGAGGTGGGCGCCGCCGGCGCCACCGAAGGAGCCTCGGCGGTGTTCCTGGCCGAGCGCGGCGCGGCGGCGGTGCTGTCCCTCGACGCCGCCGAAGGGGTGGAGCGGGCGGCCCAGGCGGCGCACCACCCCTTCGTGCAGTTCCGGTCGTCGGATCCCGCCGCCCTGCCGCGGGGCGCCTTCGACCTGGTGGTGCTGGCCGACGGGGCCGCCCTGGCCGCCGACCCGGCCCGGGTGGCCGAGCTCAAGGCGCTGCTGGCGGACGACGGGCTCCTGGTCGCCGCCCTGCGCGCGCCGGGCGGCGCGGGCCTCGCGGCCTTCCAGGGGGAGCGCCCGCCGGGCGCCGACGAGGTGCCGGCCTACGAGAGTTTCGCCGGCGCGCTGGCCGCCGAGTTCGAGGTGGTGGAGATGGCCACCCAGTCGGCCATGGTCGGGTACGTGCTGGCGCCGGGGCAGCCAGGCGAGGAGCCCGAGATCACCGTGGACGGGTCGCTGGCCGGGCCGGCCGAGGCCGCCTGGTACCTGGCCATCTGCGGCGCCGAGCCCTCCGGGCTCGGCGGG
>DASRTO010000034.1:0-4271 GCA_035655915.1 Anaeromyxobacteraceae bacterium | reverse complement strand
GCGACTCTTCGCCTGGCTGATGCGCTCCAGGCGCCTGGTCAGCCGCTACGAGTGCAAGGCCGAGAACTTCCTCGGCTTCGACGAGCGGGCGCGGGTGATGGTGCAGGTGAAGGGCGGCGCCTGGCAGCTCGTGCCTTAGTGCCGCTACCCATGCGAGATGATCGGTTGTCAGGCCGCGAAGCGGCCCCGGCCGGCAATCCGGCCGTAGCAGGGGGGAGGCTCCGGCGGCTCTGCCGACGGAGGGGGGCGGCACGCCCCCTTTCAAACATGGCCAGTGCCGCCCGGAGCGGTACGCTCCGGTCGCGGCACTAGGCGAGGTCGAAGAGCAGCACCTCGGCGTCGGCGACCCCCCGCAGGGAGAGGGACGTCTCGTCCGACACCGCGGCGCCGTCGCCGGCGGCCAGGCGCTCGCCGCCGGCCTCCACCTCGCCCCGGATCACCTGGACCCAGGCGTGCCGCCCCGGGGCGAGCCGGTGGGTCACCGCCTGGCCCGGCGCCAGTAGCGCCGCGAAGAGCCGCGCGTCCTGGTGGACCGTGACCGAGCCCTCGGCCCCGTCGGGCGAGGCCAGGAGCCGGAGCCGTCCCCGCTTCTCCTGGTCGGGGAAGCGCTTCTGCTCGTACCCCGGCTCGAGGCCGCGCCTCTCCGGGAGGAGCCAGATCTGGAGGAAGTGCACCGGCTCGCTGCGCGACCCGTTGAACTCGGAGTGCGTGACGCCCCTGCCGGCGCTCATGCGCTGGACGTCCCCGGGGCGGATGGTCGAGCCGGTTCCCATGCTGTCCTCATGGGCCAGGGCCCCCGAGACCACGTAGGAGAGGATCTCCATGTCGCGGTGGGAATGGGCCCCGAAGCCCTGGCCCGGGCGGACGCGGTCCTCGTTCACCACCCGCAAGGACCGGAAGCCCATGTGGGCCGGGTCGTGGTAGTCGGCGAAGGAGAAGGTGTGGCGGGTGTCGAGCCACCCGTGGTCGAAGTGGCCGCGGTCCCCGGACCGTCGCACGGTGATCATTCGGTGCCTCCGGCCCGTCTGCCTAAGGCCGCCGGGCGGCCCCCACAAGTACACCCATGTGGCCTGCGGCCGGCACGCAGCGGCGGGTATCATGGCGCCATGGTGCGACGCGCGGCGGTCCTCTGCCTGCAGCACGCAGCCGTGGAGCCGCCCGGGGCGGTGGAGGAGGCGGTGCGCGCCGCCGGGCTCCCGCTGGAGACGATCCGGACCGACCGCGGGGAGGCGGTCCCGCGCACGGCCGAGGGGCTCCTGGGACTGGTGGTGATGGGCGGCCCCATGGGCGTCCCCCAGGCCGAACGCCACCCGCATCTGAAGGCGGAGCGGCGCCTGCTGGAGGACGCACTGTCGCGGGAGGTCCCGGCGCTCGGCATATGCCTGGGGAGCCAGCTCCTGGCGGCGGCCCTGGGGGCCAGGGTGGAGCGCGGCCCGAGGCTGGAGCTGGGCTGGCTCCCGGTGTGGCTCGAGCCGGCGGCCCGCGGCGATCCGCTCTTCGGGTCCCTGCCGCTCGAGCTCACCGCCCTGCACTGGCACGGCGACGTCTTCGAGCTGCCCCGCGGCGCCTCCTCGCTGGCCCGCTCCGCGCTGACCGGCTGCCAGGCTTTCCGGCACGGGAAGGCCTGGGGGATGCTCTTCCACCTCGAGGCCGACGCGGCGCAGCTCGAGGCCATGGCCGGCGCCTTCCCGGAGGACCTGGAGGAGGCGGGGGTGAGCGAGGACCAGCTGCGGGCCGGGGCCGGAGAGCACCTCGCCGCCGCGCGCCGGCTCGGCCGCGGCGTCTTCGATCGATGGGCCGAGCTGGCGAAAGGAAGCTAGCCAATGCGCATCGCCATGGTGGGAGCCGGCGGCGTGGGAGGGCTCTTCGGCGGGCTCCTGGCGCGGGCCGGCCACGAGGTGGTGCTGGTGGCGCGGGGAGCGCACCTCTTGGCCATCCGCCGCGACGGGCTCCAGGTGGAGAGCCCCCTGGGAAGCTTCACGGTGCGACCCCCGGCCTCCGACGAGCCGGCCGAGCTGGGGACGGTGGACGCGGTGGTGGTGGCGGTCAAGGCCTGGCAGGTGAAGGAGGTGGCGCCGCGGCTGCGCCCGCTGCTGGGCCCGGCCACGGTGGTGGTCCCCATGGAGAACGGGGTGGAGGCGGCGGGCGAGCTCCAGGCGGCGCTGGGGCCGGGGCCGGTGGCGGGCGGCCTGTGCCACGTCCTGGCCTGGATCGAGAGGCCGGGCGCGGTGAAGCACGCCGGCTTCGGGCCGAGGGTGACCCTGGGCGAGCTCCCGGGCGGAGGGAGCGAGCGGCTCGACCGCCTGGCGACGGCGATGCGCCAGGCTGGCATGGAAGCCGCGGTGGTGGAGGACATCAGCACCGCCCTGTGGGACAAGTTCCTCTTCATCGACCCGCTCTCCAGCGTGGGCGCGGTGACGCGCGCGCCGGTGGGGGAGATGGTGGCCGTGCCCGAGACCCGGGCCCTGCTGCTCGCCGCCATGCGGGAGGTGGAGGCGCTGGCGCGGAAGAGCGGCGCTCGGCTTCCGCAGGAGGCGGTGGAGCGCACCCTGGCGCGGGTGGAGGGGCTGCCCGCCGACGCCACCGCCTCGATGCAGCGCGACGTCCTCGCCGGCCGCCCCTCGGAATTGCACGAGCAGACCGGGGCGGTGGTCCGGCTCGGGCGCGCCGCGGGGGTGCCGGTGCCGGTGCACGAGGCGCTCTACGGCGCCCTCCTGCCGCAGGAGCGCAAGGCGCGGGCAGGCCGCTGACGGAGCCGCGCCCGGGCCTGGTCGCCGCGACGCGGGCCGGCCAGCGCCTTGGCCGTGGTGGCGCGGGGCGGGCCGTGCCAGAATCCGCCGCGCGTGACGCCCGAGCAGGAGAAGAAGGCGGTCGCCCTGTCGTCGCTGGGAGCGGCGGTGCTGCTCACCGGCGGGAAGCTGGCGGTGGGGCTCTCCACTGGCTCGCTTGGCATCCTCTCCGAGGCCGCCCACTCGGGGCTCGACCTGCTCGCCGCCGCCATGACCTTCTGGGCGGTGCGCCTCTCCTCCCGCCCGGCCGATCCCGACCACCCCTACGGCCACGGCAAGTTCGAGAACCTCTCGGCGCTGGCGCAGACGCTGCTCCTGCTCGCCACCAGCGGCTGGATCGTCTGGGAGTCGGCGCACCGCCTCCTCTTCGAGGCCCCCCACGTCGAGGTGAACGCCTGGTCCTTCGCGGTGATGGCGGTGTCGATCGTGGTGGACGTCTCCCGCTCGCGGGCGCTCAAGCGGGCCGCCGAGAAGCACCAGAGCCAGGCCCTGGAGGCGGACGCGCTCCACTTCTCCACCGACGTCTGGTCCTCGGCGGTGGTGATCCTGGGGCTGGGCGGGGTGCTGCTCTCCCGGCGCCTGGGCCTGCCCTGGCTCGGCCAGGCCGACGCGGTGGCGGCGCTGGCGGTGGCCGGCATCGTGGTGTGGGTGACGGTGCGGCTGGGGCGGAAGTCGGTGGACGACCTCCTCGACGCCGTCCCGCCCGAGCTGCGCGACCGGGTGACCCGCGCCGCCGGAGTCCCCGGGGTGCTGGACGTGCGGCGGGTGCGGCTGCGCCGGAGCGGCCCGGCGACCTTCGCCGACGTCACGGTCACCGTCGGGCGCGACGCCTCCTTCGAGCGCTCGCACCAGATCGCCCTGGCGGCCCGGGAGGCCATCCAGCGGGTGGTCCCCGGTGCGGACGTGGTCATCCACGCCCAGCCGGTGGCCAGCGGCGAGGAAGGGACGCTGGTGGCGGTGCGGCTGGCGGCGGCGCGTCTGGGCCTGGGAGCGCACGCCATCCGCCTCACCGGCGCCGGGCCGGCCCGGGCGCTGGAGTGCCACCTGGAGGTGCCCGAGTCCCTCACCCTGGCCGAGGCGCACCAGCGAACGGAGGAGTTCGAGGAGGCGGTGCGGGGCGAGCTGCCGGAGGTGGCCCGGGTGGTGGCCTCCATCGAGCCGGTGGGCGAGGCCACCGCGGCCCGGGCGGTGACCGTCGAGGACGAGGCTCCGGTGCGCCGGCTGCTGGAGGAGCTCCTGGAGGAGGCCGGCCTCGACCCGCGCCCGGCCGAGGTGCGGGTGCAGCGCTCCGGCCCCGAGCTGTGGGTCTCGTTTCGCGCCCGGCTCGACGGCACGCTCTCGGTGAGCGAGGGGCGGAGGCGCGCCGAGCGCGTGGAGCGCGCGCTCCGGGCCCGGCTCCCCGGCCTGTCGCGCGTGCTGGTGCGCCTCGAGCCGCGGGAAGCGGGGAGACGGGAACGCGGGCCGGAGGCCCGTTAGGATAGA
>DASRTO010000033.1:0-2252 GCA_035655915.1 Anaeromyxobacteraceae bacterium | reverse complement strand
CGCCATGCTACGGGGTGGTGTGCACGCCGGTGCTCAGGAGGCCGTAGGCGTCCCGCAAGGTCCCGGTGACCGCCTCCTCCTGCGACTGGCCCTGCGTGTCCGCGCTGAGCCAGCCGACCAGCTCGATCGAGGTGCAGGTGTCGTCGGGAGCCTTCCGGAGCACGAACGAGCCGGTCTGCACCCGGATGTTCTGGATGCCCGACGTCTTCTGGTAGCGGGCGCCCACCACCTGCGGCGCCGCCACCGTGCCCTCCAGCGGTCCTTCGCGCCAGGTGTGCTCCCAGTCCACGGGGATGACCTCGTCCACGTGGTAGCCCATGCGGAAGCTGACGGGGAAGTCCGCACCCTCGAGGCCGGGGCGCCATTCCCACCGGTCCACGCACTTGACGGTGCCGTCGTCGCACAGGTGGATCCAGTTCGGAAGGCCGGGCTGGGTGGGCCGCATCTTTGACCAGACCGTCATGATGGAGGCCTTGTAGAAGCCGCGCCCGTGGGCGTGGGCGGCCACCGCGAGCTGGTCGGGGTTGATGTATCCGCTGCAACGGGGCCAGGCGGCGACGTTCAGGATCTCGGGGCAGGGGTCGACCGTTTGATCCGGCCACGCCACCTCGACCTCCGGGCAGTAGGTGAGCGGCTGGAAACCAACCGACTTGGGGAACGGATCCTCGACGTCTCCGGGGCAGCCGGCGAGAGCGAGGGCCAGCGCCGCCAGGACCGGAACGGGCCGTGACATGGGCGAACCCTAGCACAACGCCGATGGGCGCCACAGCACGAACCCCCGGCCCCGGGCGCGGAGACGCCGAGCGGCCGCGATGCGGCGCCGGCGCGCGGCCGGGGGACGGCGAAGATCGGTTGCCGCCGGCCGGCCGTCGCGGGTAGCGTTCCGCTAGCCGAACCGGGGGGAAGATGACCCACGCCACCGCCCGCGCCAACACGGCCCGGCTGGCCGTTGCCGCCTTGGCGCTGCTCGCGCCGGAAGCCGCCCTCGCCGTGGCCACGCCCGCGCCAGGCGAGTACGCGCTGCGGCTCGACGCGGACCTGTCCGCCGCGGTGGCCGCACCCGGCCCCTGCCTGGCACTGGCCTCGGAGGCGGCCCCGGCCCTGCGTCTCTCGCTCGGCGCCGAGGAGGGCGAGCGCCAGTACCAGCGCAACTTCCTCGTCCCCTCCCTGGAGGTTCCGCTCTTCGTCATCGCCCTCAACTGGGCGAACCGCCTGGCCGGGAACGAATGGGCGGTGGTGAACGGCTTCAACACCTTCTGGGAGCACCTGTTCCACGGCCCGTGGGTCTACGACACCGACGACATCCAGACCAACTTCTCGCTGCACCCCTACAACGGGTCGGTCTACTTCAACATGGCCCGCTCCAGCGGCCTCGATTTCTGGTGGTCCTTCGGCTACGCCTTCGCCGGCAGCCTGCTCTGGGAGCTGGGGGCCGAGGTGGAGCCCCCCTCCAAGAACGACCAGGTCATGACCTCGGTGGGCGGCACCTTCGTCGGCGAGGCGCTCTACCGCTCCTTCGCGCTCATCCTGAGCGGCGGCGGGGGCGAGCCCGGGTTCTGGCGGGAGGCCAGCGCCTTCGTGGTGAGCCCGGCCGCCGGGTTCAACCGGCTGCTCTTCGGCGACCGGTACCGCACCCCGGTCTGGGACGACCACCCCAGGGTCTTCTACCGCCTGAGCCTGGGCGGCGGCGTGGCGCGGAACAACACCCCCGACGGCCGCCGCCAGGACGGCGGCTACGCCGTTGGGACCGTGGAGATCGAGTACGGGCAACCGGCCGACAGGAGCTTCCGGGTGCGCCGCCCCTTCGACGCCTTCATGCTGCGCCTCTCGGTGGGCGGGGCCGGCCCCATCGGGCCGGGCGGGACCACCCAGGTCCACGGCGCCATCGCCGGCTGGCGCCTCGATGCCGGCCCGTTCAGCGGCATCTGGGGGATCGCCGGCAACTACGACTTCATCAACGCTGGCGTCTACCGCGTCGGGAGCGCCGCCATGGGGCTCGACGCCACCGGCGAGTTCGACCTCTCCGACTCCGTCTCCCTCAGGACCAGCCTGAGCGTGCTGGCGGTGCTCATGGGCGCCGCCGGCTCGACCGCCCAGCCGCAGGGCGGGCGCGACTACCACGTCGGCCCGGGCGGCCAGGCCAACCTCGACCTGCGGCTCCTCCTGGGGGCGACCGCCATGCTCGAGCTCACCTCGCGCCAGTTCGTCATCGGGCCGGCCGCCTTCCCGGGCTGGGAGGACATCACCTACGG
>DASRTO010000032.1:0-1690 GCA_035655915.1 Anaeromyxobacteraceae bacterium | reverse complement strand
GTGCTTCCCGTCCATGACCGCCTTGCAGGCCTTCTCGATGGCCTCGAGCTTCTGCTTGGGGAGCGCGCCCACGTCGGCGTTGGCGCGGGCGGCGGCCAGCTTCACCAGCGCCAGGGCCTTCACCAGCTCCGGGTAGTCCCTCAAGGTGGTGCCGGAGATCTGGAAGTTCTCCAGCGCCCGGGCGGTCTGGACCCCGTAGTAGGCCTCGGCCGGGATCTGCTTCTCGCCGAGCAGGTCGTGCTCGGTGCGGGTCTTGCCCTTGGCCTGGCCGGCGGCGGCGAGGGGAGCGGCGAGCAGGACGGCGACGGCGGCGGATGCTGCGGTACGGCGCATGGCGGGACCTCCGAGCGGGTGGTTTACTTCAGGACCAGCGACGAGAGTAGAACGGCCACCGCCGTGGAGGTGACGGTGGCGACCAGGCCCGGGCGCATGAAGCTGTGGTTGAGCAGCCACTTCCCGATGCGGGTGGTGCCGGTCTGGTCGAACGAGACCGCGGCCAGCGTGGTCCCGTAGGTCGGCAGGAAGAAGTACCCGTTCACCGCCGGGTAGAGCCCCACCAGCAGCCAGGGGGCCAGCCCCAGCGCCACCCCCACCGGCATGAGCGTCACCACCGTGGCGGCCTGGCTCATGAGCAGGATGGAGAGGACGAACAGGCCCAGGGCGAAGATCCAGGGGGCCTGCTGGATGAGCCCGGAGATGCCCCCCACGATGGCGGCCCGGTTGCCCTCGAAGAGCGACGACCCGAGCCAGGAGACGCCCAGGATGGAGATGAAGGCGGTGACGCCCCCCTTCATGACGCTGCCCTTGACCGCGGCCTCGGCGCCGGCCTGGAACAGGAGCATGCACAGGCCGGCCACCGCCAGCATCACGATCATGATGGCGTCGGCCGTCTCGATCTGGTGCGGCTCCCCCTTGAGCATGTGCTCGGGCTTCAGCTCCGGGAAGATCCCCAGCACCACCACCACGGCGATGGCCGTGAGGAACAACAGCGTCGAGCCGCGGGCGTTGCGGAGGGCCCGGCCGGCGATCTCGGTCGCCTCCGCGGGCGGTTTCACCTTCCCCTCGGCCAGGCGCTGCTGGTATTCGGCATCGGCGTCGAGCGCCTTGCCCCTCCAGGCCACCGAGAGCGACGCCGCGATCACCGCCAGCAGCGAGGACGGGATGATCACGGTGGCGATCTGCCCCAGCCCGATCTGGGCGCCCCCGAGCACTCCGAGCATGGCCACGGTGGCCGCCGAGATGGGCGAGGCCACCAGCCCCTGCTGCGCCGCGATGACCGCCGCCGACATGGGGCGCTCGGGCCGGACCCCGGCCTTGCGCGACACCTCGGCGATCACCGGCAGCAGCGCGTAGATGACGTGCTGCGTCCCCGAGGCGGCGATGAGGACGTAGGTGACCAGCGGCCCGACGAAGGTGACGTACTGCGGCCTCTTCCGCATGAGGCGCTCGGCGATCTGGACCAGGTAGTCGAGTCCGCCCGCCGCCTGCACCGCCGAGAGCGCGGTGATGACGGCGATGATCATCCCCAGCACCACCACCGGCGGGCCTCCCGGGGGCATGCGGAAGGCGAAGACGAAGACCGTGAGGCCGATCCCGGCCACCGCGCCGAGCGCGACCCCGCCCAGCCGGGCGCCGACGACGATGCAGGCGATCAGGATGGCCAGCTCGACCCACAGCATGGCTCCCCCTC
>DASRTO010000031.1:0-5672 GCA_035655915.1 Anaeromyxobacteraceae bacterium | reverse complement strand
CCAGGATGCCGTGCACCGACGGGTCGGCGTTGAGGCGGGCCACCAGCTCCATCAGCTCGCCCTGGGTGGTGGCGGCCGGCAGGTGGTGCTCCGCCGACTGGATGCCCACCTCCTCGCAGGCCTTGCGCTTGCCGCGCACGTAGATGGCCGAGGCCGGGTCCTCCCCCACGCGGACCACGGTGAGGCCGGGGACGACGCCCCGCGCCCGCAGCTGCCGCACCCGCTCCGCCACCTCGCCGCGTACCTTGGCGGCGATGCGCTTCCCATCGATGATCATGGGGCGCGAAGTATAGCGCCTGGCACGACGGGCCGCGCTATCATCGGCGCATCCGCTCGCCGCCGGGCGAGCCCGGGGGTCGCCATGGACGTCCGCACCTGCGAGAAGTGCAACACCCCGCTCGACCAGGAGGGCGCCTGCGTCACCTGCGCCGCCCGCGGGGACGGGCTGGAGCTCCTGAGCCGCTCCGGCTATGCCTCGGTGAAGGAGATGATGGAGCTGCTGGAGGACCAGGGCCTGGCTCCGGAGATCGAGCAGGTGCCGCCGCGCCGTCCCGAGGAGACGGCGCATCCGCTGTGGAACCTGTACGTTCCGGCGGCCGAGGTGCCACGGGCGGCGGAGTTCCTGCGGGGCGACTGGGCCCACCTGCTGGAGGTGCCCGGGGCGGCCGAGGCCGCGGCCCGCGGCCAGCGCGGCGTGGACCTCGACCGGGGCGGGGAGGTGGAGTGCCCCGCCTGCGGCCACCGCTTCACGGCGGCGCCGGGCACGGCCGAGTGCCCGGACTGCGGCCTGGCGCTGGGGGCCCCGGCCGAGGCCGCGCCCGACGAGGCGGAGCACTAATCGGGCTCGCGCCGCGCCTCGACCGAAGGGGCCTCCCCCGCCAGCGTCGGCAGCCCAGGGGCCGTTTGCGAGCCGCCGCGCGCGCCGCATCGACGCGCGGTCCGGGCTCCCCGGTCGCGAGCGAGAACAGGCGCCGGAGCCGAGACCGGGCCGCCGTGCGTCCCGGCACGCGCCGGCCGGTCCGGCTGGTTAGACAGGGGGATGCCCCCGGAGCTCTCCGACCTCCACATACACGTCGGCGGCGCGGTCGCCCCCCACGTCCTCTGGTCCATCGCCCACGACCAGGGCTTCAAGCTGCCGGTGGCCGACTACTGGGAGTTCCGCGAGCTCATCTCGGCGCGGCCGGGCAAGGTGCGGTCGCTGGACGAGTACCTGGCGGTGCTCCATACCTGGACCGAGAAGATCCAGTCCTCGCCCCAGGCCATGGAGCGCAGCGTCTACGAGATCATCGGCAAGGAGTACCGCTCCTCCCGGGTGACCCTCATCGAGCTGCGCTTCAACCCCATGAAGCGCAACGTGGGCGGGGAGCGGGACCTGGACCACATCATCCACGCCTCGCTGCGCGGCATGGACCGGGCGGTGCTGGAGTACGACGTGCGCGCCGGCCTCATCTTCTGCCTGGCGCGGGAGTTCGACCACCGCTTGAACGAGATCTTGGTGGAGAAGGCCATCAAGTACCGCAGGCGGGGCGTGGTGGGCGTCGACCTGGCCGGCACCGAGAACCGCGCCGTGGAGCTGCGCCCGGAGGTGGTGGCGCGATACCGCGACCTCTTCCAGCACGCGCGGGCGAACGGCCTCAAGACCACCGTCCACACCGGCGAGACCGCCGGCACCGGGGCCGAGGGGGTGCGGGCGGTGGTGGAACAGCTCCAGCCCCACCGCATCGGCCACGGCATCCGGGCCGCCCAGGACGAGGCGGTGATGGGGCTGCTGCGGGAGCGGGGCGTGGTGCTGGAGATCTGCCCCAGCTCCAACCTGGCCACCCGCGCCGTGGCCTCGCTGGAGGAGCTACAGCGGGTCCTGCAGGCCTTCTGGAAGCACGGGGTCCGCTTCACCATCAACACCGACGGCCCCTACCTGCTCGACACCAGCTTGCGGCGCGAGGTGGACCTGCTCCGGGACGGCCAGGTGCTCTCCGGGGAGCAGATCGAGCAGGCCTTCCGCTGGGCGCGGGAGGCGAGCTTCGTGGAGGCGGCCGCGCCCTGACCGAGCGCGCCCGCGCTTGGCCGGGCCGGCCCCGCCGGTCGCCGGCCGCCCGGTCGGCCGGCGGGACGGGTGTGAATATCTCCTGGCCCTCGGGCGTCGGACGGTCATCAACGAAGCCGCGGCGATCCCGCCGCGACGAACGACAACAGGAGAAGCGCATGAAGCTCGCAACCCGGATCGTCACGGGGCTCGCCGTCCTGGGCCTCGCCACCCCCGTCCTGGCCGCCGAGGCCACGCCGGCCGCGCAGCCCGCGCCGGTCGCGAAGACCCAGAAGCACCGCCACGCGCGCAAGGTGGCGCAGGGCACGGAGAAGAAGGCCGAGCCCAAGGCCGAGAAGAAGGAGCAGGTGCCGGCGAAGGCCGAGAAGGTCCCCGCCAAGGCCGAGGCTCCCGCCAAGGCCCAGGCTCCCGCCAAGGCCGAGAAGGCGCCGGAAAAAGCCCCGGCGCAGCCGTCGAAGTAGCCGCAGCACGCCCGGCGCCACAGCCGAGGGACCGCATCCAGGAGCCGGGCGGCACCGGGGCGCGGCGGGAGCAGAGGCCCCCGCCGCGCCTCGCCTCCCGGCGATCAGGTCCGGAGCAGGAGCGCCGTCACCTGGCCTGGGACCGGCGCGCCGCCGTCCCGTACCAGCCGCAGCTCCTCGGCGTGGCGGCGGGCCATCGAGGCCAGCAGGGCCCCGGCCTCGCCGCCCGTCCGGAGGCGCGGATCGTCGAGCGCCTCCAGGGCCCGCGCCGCCGCCGGGAGGTCCTGGGGCGGAAGGGCCTCGGGGACGAAGGCGCGGCCGAGCCGCTCGTTGGCCAGCGCCGTGAGGTAGAGCGCCGACAGCCGTGCCCACGGGGCGGCGCCGGCCGGCGCCGGGACCAGCCCGAGCTGGCGCCCCAGCGCCAGCAGGGCCTCGGCCGCTCCCAGGGCCGCCGCGACACGGGGCGGCTCCACCGGCGAGAGGAAGGGGCGGGGAGCGCCCGCTGCCGCCGCCGGTCCCCCCCACTCCTCGCGGGGAGCCTCCAGGCCCGGGAAGTAGAGCGGGCGCCGCCGCGCCAGCGCCGCGATGGCCTCGCCCAGAGGCGGATCGAGCAGGGGCGCCTCGCGGGTCCCGGCGCCTCCCGTTCCGAGCAGCCGCTCGGCGCGCCAGCGCAGCTCCAGCAGGCGCCCGAACCCCTGCTGGAAGAGGCGCTTCAGCGGGGTCGCCGCCAGCGCCTCGGCGGCGCGGGCCTCGTCCGATCCCGCCGCCTCGAGCCCCAGCTCCAGCAGGGCCCGGGCCGACTCCACCGAGCGCCGCACCGCCGCCAGGTCGGCCGGGTCCACCGCGCCCGCCACCAGCGCGGCGTTGGCCGCCGCCAGGAGCTGCCGCTCGAATCGACGGGCCGCCTCCGGGTCCAGCCGCTCCGCGGCCCGGTCGAGCAGCGAGCCGCGCCGGAACTCGGCCAGGAAGAACCCCGCCGGACGCTCGGGCAGGCCCGGCGCCGCGGCCGGCGCCGCCGGCGGCCGGGCGTACCAGGAGAGGGCCTCCTGCAGGTCGGGGTAGCCGAGGTCGGCGAGCCGACCCGAGCGCCAGCGCAGCGCCGACTCCTCCAGCTCGCTGCGCAGATCCCAGCGCACCGACTCGAGCAGCCGCGCCGCTCCCAGGGGGTCCTGGGCGTACAGGTCGTCGAGGAGCGCCCGCGCCGCCGCATGGTCCACCCCCTCGACGAGGAACTCCACCACGTACCGCCCCTCGGGGGTGCGCAGGAAGCGGTCTCCCTGGATCTCGGGGTCGGGATCCGATTCCAGGTCGTGGATGCGGAGGACGTCGAGCAGCACCAGGCTCAGCAGCTCAGGGTCGAGCGCGCCGAGATGCTCCCTCCAGCGCGCCGCCGCGGCGTCCGAGCGCAGCGCGCCGGAGCGGGCCGCCCGCAGCCAGGGGAGGACCCGGACCGGCTCCGGGGCGGTGCCGCGCCAGGCGTCGAGGTCCAGGAAGCTCCGGAACTGCTCCGGCGAGGCGAGCTGCACCAGCTCGGCCGCGTCGGCGAGCCCCAGGTCCCGCACCAGGAAGTAGAGCTCCTCGGCCGGCAGGGATCGCACCAGGGCCCCCGGATCGGGAGCGCCCAGGATCACGTCGAGGCGGCGCCTGCCGCGCGCCGCGGCCAGCTCGGCGCGGGCGCGTGCGAGCGGCCCGGCGTCGCGCGATGGCTCCACCGAAGGCGTGGGTCAGGCTCGGGCCGCTGCCCTGGCCAGGCCGCGGCCGGCCTTCTCCACCTTGCCGGCTTTGAGGCAGCGGGCGCAGACCCGGACGTGCCGCACGGTGCCGGCCAGGTTGACGCGGACCGAACGGAGGTTCGGCAGCGACCGGGTCTTGGTCTTGTTGTTGGCGTGGGAGACGTTGTTGCCGACGAGCGGCCCCTTCCCACAGATCTCGCAGCGGCGTGCCATGGCGTCCTCGTACCCCTGAAAAGAGCGCGGGATGATTACGGAAACGAGGCCGGAATGCAAGCCTCGCTGTTCAGCGGAGCCCTTCCTTCTTCCCGAGCAGCTGCTGCACCTGGGCCGCGGCCTGCAGGGCGGCGTGGAACTCACCCTCGATGCCCAGCCCCGGCACCACCTCCCGGCCGGCGAAGAACAGGTTCTTCAGCGGCGATCGGGTGGGGAGGCCGGTCACCCCCAGCGCCTGCGGCAGCCGGACCTCGTAGAGGGGATGGGCCATGAGCCGCGAGCCCCGCCGCTCGGAGGACGCGGCCAGGACGGGTACCGACTCGTGCACCGCCTGGCTTCCCAGGAAGGGAAGGGCCTGGTCGAGGGCGGCCCGGACCCGGGCGGCGAGGCCGGCCAGGTGATCGCGCCCGGTGTCGCGCGAGCGAGCCGGGACGAAGGCGGCGGCGCACACCACCCGCTCCTCGGCCGCCGCCTCGGCCGCGCGGCCGGCGCGCCGCGCCGGGAGCACCTGCACCAGCAGGGCCGACCCGACCTCCGCGTCCGGCGCGGCGAGGCACAGCACCGCCTCGCCCAGCGGCGGCGGGAGCGAGGCGGCCTTCACCACCAGGTTCACCGCCAGGAGCTGCCGGGCGGGCCGGACCCGGTCGAGCAGGGCGGCCAGCTTCTCGCCGCCACCGGGGATGAGGCGGCGCAGCGCCGGGGCGTCGGTGGCCGAGACGAAGGCGCGCGCCGTGAAGACGTCGTCGGAGTCCTCGACCCGCAGCGCGACCACCCGGCCGTGCTCCACCTCCAGCGACTCGGCGATGGCCGGGGCCCCCTCGGCCCCGAGCAGCTCGCCCCGGCTCTCGGCGATCTTGCGGCGCAGGATCTCCCGGAGCCCCTCGTGGCCGCCGGGGAGCCGCCAGGTGCCGCGGGTGGCGGCCCCCAGGAGGCGGGTCAGGCCCAGCGGCGGCGCGTTCCCCTCCAGGTAGTGGAGGAAGCGGGCGAACTCGGCGAGGGCGCCCGTCAGCGGATGGCCCTCCAGCCCGGCGAAGGGCGCCGCTCCGTCGGGGCGGGCCGCGGCCTGGCGCAGCGCCTTGGAGAGCGCCCAGCGCTGGCGGAGGCCGGAGGGGGGAAGGGGCGGGGCCCCGGCCAGGAAGGGGCTCGAGGCCTCGAAGAGCCGGCCCGCCTCCAGGAAGGCGGCCTCCAGGCGCCCGCCGCTCCCGGGCCACTCCCGCTCCA
>DASRTO010000030.1:0-17257 GCA_035655915.1 Anaeromyxobacteraceae bacterium | reverse complement strand
GGATCCTCGAAGTTGAAGCTGCGGGCGCCGTAGGGGCAGCCGGTGATGCAGTAGCGGCACCCGATGCAGCGGTGCTCGTCCATCATCACGATGCCGTCGGGGCGCTTCCAGGTGGCCTCGGTGGGGCAGACCCGGACGCAGGGCGGGTTGTCGCAGTGGTTGCACAGCACCACCGTGGGCCGGTCCTTCACCTGCGCCGGGACGTAGGGCGTGACCCGCTCGGGGAATACGTTCTCCAGGCGCTCCTTCCAGACCCACTTCACCTCGTGCCGGGGGTCGGGCATGGCCGGGACGTTGTGGGCGCGGTGGCAGGCCTCCATGCACACCTGGCACCCCGGCTTGGTGAGGCACTTGCCCTGGTCGACCACCATGGCCCAGCGCTTGCCGCGGACGGCCTCGGGAGCGGGCTCGGTCCTGGGGCTCCCCGAGAGGGCCCGGGCCGCCGGCACCGAACCGGCCAGGGACAGGCCGGCGATCTTGAGGAAGCTGCGTCGCCTCATGGCTGGCCTCCCGCCGCGCCGCGGAACGCGGTGACCATCCGGCGCTTCTGCTGGTGGCAGTCCCAGCAGAAGGCCTCCACGCCGGCGTACTCGTGGCACTTGATGCAGAACTTGGCGGGGTCGGCGTGGCAGCGCAGGCAGGTGCCGGTGAGGCTCATCCGGTGCCGCTGGCCGTCGCTGGCCACGTAAACGCGCTGGTCGCCGCGCACCACCGCGTCGCGCCACTCGTTCAGGATCTCCATGTGCCGGGCCCGCATCACCGGGGTGGGCTCGATGCACTGGGTGGCCCCGCCGACCGGCTTCTCCAGCTCGGGCGGCTGGCCCTTGCCGCGCCCGAGGCCGTACCAGACCGGCCCGGTCGCGACCCCGGCGAAGACCGCCAGCCCCACGAGGACCTTGCCGGTGTCATGCATGGCTGGCCTCCACGGCGGCGCACATGGGCTCCTTGCGGAAGTTGAGCTCGCGCTCCTTCTCGCCCTTCATCACCAGGGCGTTGGCGACCAGCTCGGTGATGCCGGTGACCTTGACCTCGGGGGCCCAGAACTCGCACACGGTCGAGAGCGTGGCCCGATCGATGGCGCACATGGCCGCCAGCTGGTTCACCCCGTGCTTCTCGTGGACGAAGCGCACCGCGTTGCCGCGCGCCAGGCCGCCGCGGAGCCGGATCTCCATGTTCTCCTCGGTGCCGAGGCCGGCGCCCCCGCCGCAGCAGAAGGTCTGCTCGCGGATGGTGTTCTCCGGCATCTCGAAGAAGTTCCGCACCACGTTCTTGAGGACGTAGCGCGGCTCCTCGAACATCCCCACCGCCCGCGAGGGGTTGCAGGAGTCGTGGAAGGTGACGCGCCGCCCGTCGTTCCGGCTCGGATCGAGCTTCAGCTTCCCGTTCCGGATGAGGTCGGCGGTGAACTCCATGATGTGGACCGCCTTGGTGGAGCGGGCGTGCTCGAAACGGGTCCCGGTGATGGGGGAAACCGGCACCTCCAGGAAGTCTGCCGGCCCGTTCATGGTGTCCATGTACTGGTGCAGGACGCGCCACATGTGGCCGCACTCGCCGCCGAGGATCCACTTCACGCCGAGTCGCCGGGCCTCGGCGTAGATCTTGGCGTTGAGGCGCTTCATGGCGTCGGCCGAGCTGAACAGGCCGAAGTTCCCGCCCTCGGAGGCGTAGGTGCTGAAGGTGTAGTCCAGGCCGATCTCGTGGAAGAGGGCCATGTAGCCCATGCAGGTGTAGGTGCCCGGGTCGGCCAGGAAGTCGCCGGAGGGGGTGACGAAGAGCACCTCGGCCCCCTTCTTGTTCAGGGGGACCTCGACCTTGACGCCGGTGACCTCCTGGATGTCCTCGGCGAAGAACTCCAGGGTGTCCTTGAGGCCGTGCGGCTGGATGCCGAGGTGGTTGCCGGTGCGGTAGCAGTTGGCCACCGGCTCCTGGATCCAGTTCACCCCGATGCCCAGCAGGAGCAGGATCTCCCGCGCCATCATGGTGACCTCGGCGGTGTCGATCCCGTAGGGGCAGAACACCGAGCAGCGGCGGCACTCGGTGCACTGGTAGAAGTAGTAGAACCACTCCTTGATGACCTGGGGGGTGAGCGGCCGTGCCCCGGCCCAGCGCCCCAGGATCTTCCCGGCGGCCGTGAAGTCGTTCCGGTAGATGGAGCGCAGGAGCTCGGCGCGAAGCACCGGCATGTTCTTCGGGTCGCCGCCGCCGATGTAGAAGTGGCACTTGTCCGCGCAGGCCCCGCAGCGGACGCAGATGTCCATGAACACCTTGAAGGAGCGGTACTTGTCGAGCCGCTCCCGGATCCCCTGGATGACGATCTCCTTCCAGTTCTCGGGGAGCTTCCAGTCGGCCTCCAGCGGCGACCAGTCGTGGGCGTTGGGGAAGCCCACGTACTCGAGGTTCTTGGGCTTGGCGGGCCAGATGAAGTTGCCGGGCCGGAACTCGGGCGTCTGGCCCATCCAGCCCTGCTCCGGCGTGCGCTGGTAGTCGATGTGGAGCAGCTGCTCCTGCTGGTAGTACTCGATCTGATCCGGCTTGGGGGCGTGGTCCTTCTTGGGGGCGCCGGACATCGTCAGGCCTCCTTCTCCAGCGGCAGGCCGGCCTGGCGCATGCGCTCGCGGAACTCGTCCTCGTACTCCTCGTAGGTGTGCACCGGCAGCGGGCGGTTCCAGGGGTTCACGTGCCGCACCTCGCGGCTGTTGGCGGCGAGGTTGCGGGTGGGCGACATGAAGACGCCGGCCATGTGCACCAGCTTGCTGAACGGGAAGTAGGCGAGGAGCGTGCTCACCAGGAAGAGGTGGACGTAGAAGGCCGTGTCGGCCACCCCCGCCGCCGGCGGCGTCAGGTGCAGCATGCCCATGGCCCAGGACTTCACGGTGGGGACGTCGACCTTGGAGAGGTGGCGCATCCAGACGCCGGAGAGGCCGATGGAAAGGAGCAGCAGCAGCGGGAACCAGTCGCCCGGGAGGGAGAGGTAGCGCAGCGGCGGGGAGAAGAGCCGCCGCGCGAAGAGGAAGCCCACCGCGGCCAGGAAGATCACGGTGGTGGCCAGGATCTCCGGCAGCCCGACCTGGAAGAAGCCGTCCAGGGTGGCGAGCCCCCGCACGAATCCCGGCACCGGCTCGGTGAAGAAGCGCAGGTGGCGCAGCAGGATGACCAGGAACGACCAGTGGAAGGCGAGCCCGGCCGCCCACAGCCACTTGCTGGAGGCGTAGGTGAGGCGGCCGTCCCGGAGCTGCACCCGCGTGTTGCGGAAGAGCGAGCGGAAGCAGAGCACCTCCAGGGCCATCCGGGCCACCGCGCCCGCGGCGGTGGACGGGTTCTCCACCTTCGACTGGCGGATCCAGGGGAGCGACTTCTGCTGGCCGCAGGTGGTGGGGATGCGGAAGGGCACCGGGGATCGCGCCCAGGAGAGGACCCGCAGCACCATGCCGACGAGGAACACCCCCGCCGCCGCGTAGGGGACGGCGACGCCGAACAGCCAGCGCCACCCGAGCCCGCCGACGCCGACCAGCGCCACCAGGAGCAGGGCCACCACCGCCAGCAGCGACACGAGGATGCCCATGGGTCACCTCGGCGAGCCCCGGCCCGGGGGCCGGCGCAGCGGAACCAGCGGCGATCCTGCGAGCGCAGGGGCAGCCGGATGAGGCTGCCCCGGAGCGAGCGGGGGCCTGGGGGGCGCGGCTGTTTCGCGCCCCCCAGCCAGATGGTCAGGTCCGGCGCCCTGCCAGCGGCGCAGCAGCGAGGCCACGCTCCGCTTCAGCTCCTCCTGGCGCAGGCGGAAGACCTGCTCGCGGAGGCGGACGTAGACGTCGAAGGCCAGCCAGGCCATCCGCTCGACGCGGCCGTCGAGGGCCGCCAGCTCGCCGGCCAGGGCCCCGCCCGCCAGCTCCTGGGCCAGCTCGCCGCGGACAGCCTCCCGCAGGCGGTAGACGAAGCCGACGGCGCGCGACGGGGAGAGGTCCTGCACCGAGCGGATGCGGAGGATGGCCTCGAGGGCGGTGACGGCCCCGGCAGGCGTCTCGCCACCGGCGGCGATCGCCTCGAGGAGCTGTGGGAGCCCGGCGGCCAGGGTGTGGCCCACCGGGTTTCCGAAGGGGTCCTCGCGCCGCCAGCGGGCCGCCGTCAGCTCGCCGTACTCGGCGAGGACCACCTCGAGCCAGCGCCGGCACAGGGCGTCGCGCCGCTGGCTCATGAGTTCCTGGAGCATCATGCTCGCACCGTGCCCCTGGGGCCTCGGGCTTCGGGCGTCGGGCGAAGCGCGGCTCGCCCGTGGTAGCCGGAGGCCCGAGGGCCTGGGCCCCGGCTCACACGCAGCCCGTGGGCTTGGGCAGGCCCGCCACCTTGCAGGCGCCCTTGGCCGGGCCGGACGGGAAGAGCTCGTAGATCTCCTGCAGCTTCATGTTGTTGTCCTTGCAGACCTTGCGGATCATCGGCGCCACGCCGAACTTCTGGTAGTGCTCGCGCAGGTAGTGCACGAGCTGCCAGTGCTTCTCGCCGAGCTCCTTCAGGCCCTCGGTCTCCGCCAGCGCCAGCGCCACGTTCTTGTCCCACTTCTCCGGCTGCTGGATGAAACCGTCCTCGTCGAGGTCGAGGACCAGATCACCGACCTTGAGCTGTGACATGTCGATCTCCTTCCGGGTTTGACGACGGTGAACCTTCCGCTGCTCGACTTCGAATGGCTGCGCCCGCGCCTCCGCCTGCCGCAGCGCCTCGGCCGAGACCGGGTGCGGGCGGTAGCCCAGCTCCGCGGCGTAGGCGGCGCACAGGCGCGCCTCGTCCGCCCGCCGCAACGCGTGCAGGGCGATGGCCAGATGGAAGAAGGCGGCCCCGTTGCGCGGCTCGAGCTCCACCGCCCGGCCCAGGCATTCGGCCGCCCGGGCAGCCTCCCCGAGGTGCAGGTGGCCGACGGCCTGGTTGAAGTGCGCCAGCGCCAGCGCCGGCTGCGCGGCGGCGGCCCGGCGGTTGGCTTCGACGGCCCCGGCAAACTCCCAGCGCGAGAGGAGGATGCCGCCCAGGTTCACCCAGGCGGCGGCGCAGGCCGGGTCGATCTCGACGGCGGCGCGCAGCTCGCGCTCGGCCTCCCGCACCGAGCCAGCCTTGAGGAGCGCCGTGCCCAGCCGGGCGCGGTCCAGGGCAGCGTCCGCCGCGCCGGCCGGCGCCCGCCGCAACTCGGCGATGGAGGTGCTGCCGACCATGGCGCGGCGCAGCTCGGCGATGGAAGAGCTCATCGCACCCCTCCGGAGGCTCGCTGCGGGACGAGGGAGGCGCGCCGGCGGGCCGCCTGGACCAGGCCGCCGGCCCAGCCGGGCGTCCCCAGCGCGTGCAGGTGCAGGTAGGTCGCGACCACGTTGCCCACCGCCAAGCCATCCCGCCCTTGCCACAGGCCGGCGCCGCGCTCCACGGCCAGGACGGTGTCGGCACCCGGCGGGCCGACCACGCGGGAGTGGTGGAACTCGTGGCCCAGCAGGCGCGTCCCCATGGGGAAGAATGGGTTCTCGCGGTCCACGCGAGCCCCCGCGTAGCCGTGCCCCTGCGGGCGCGCGGTGTGCTCCACCCGGATGGGCAGGGCGCCGACCATGGGGTGCTCGCGCCCGTCCCGCACCACGGCGCGGGAGAGGTACATGAGCCCACCGCACTCCGCCCAGGCCGGGAGCCCGGCGGCCAGAGCCCGGAAGATCTCCCCCCGCAGCGACTGGTTGGCGCTGAGCGCCTCGGCGTGCTCCTCGGGGAACCCGCCGCCGGCGTAGAGCGCGTCCACGGCCGGGAGGGCCCGGTCGGAGAGCGGCGAGACGTTCACCAGCTCCGCCCCGGCCTCCTCCAGCGCTTCCAGATTCTCCGGGTAGTAGAAGGAGAAGGCGGCGTCGCGCAGCACCCCGACCCGGACCCGGGCGCCGCGCTCGGGGGGCGGCCGCGGCGAGGCCACCGCCGCCAGGGGCGAGGCCAGCGAGGCGCAGGTCCGGACCGCCTCCAGGTCCACGTGCCGCGCCACCGCCTCGGCCAGCGACGCCAGCACCGCCTCGCGCTCGGGGTGCTCCGGCGCGCACACCAGGCCCAGGTGGCGGGAGGGCAGCGGCCGCCCGGCGAGCCGCGGGATGGCGCCCAGCACCGGCAGGCCGGCGTAGGCCGCGAGCGCCCGGCGGATGACGTCCTCGTGCCGACCCGAGCCGACGCGGTTCAGGATCACCCCGGCGATGGGCAGCTCCGGATCCATCATCCGGCAGCCCAGGGCCAGCGCCGCCAGGGTGCGGGTCACCTTGGCGGCGTTCAGCACCAGGATCACCGGGGCGCCGACGAGCCTCGCCAGCTGCGCCGTGGAATGGGAGCCGGCCGGGTCCATGCCGTCGAAGAGGCCGCGCTTGCCTTCGATCAGCGCCAGGTCGGCCTCCCGGGCGGCCCGCTGCATGGAGGCGGCGATGGCCGTCCGCGGCATGAGCCAGGTGTCGAGGTTGCGGCCGGGGGCGCGCGCCGCGGCGCCGAGCCAGGCGGCGTCGATGAAGTCCGGCCCGACCTTGAACGGGGCCACCCGCCGCCCCCGGTCGGCGAAGGCGCGCGCCAGGCCCAGGGTCACCAGCGTCTTGCCGGTGTCGCCGGCGAGGCCGGCGACGACGATCCTGGGGAAGCCTGGCCGCGCCACGGGCTCGTTCCCTAGGCCATGTCCAGGAAGCCGCAGGGGCACTCGTCCGCGCACTTCTTGCAGCCGTCGCAGGTGTCGAGCTTGATCTTGAAGTACGTGCCCGGCTTCTTCTCGGCCACCTTGGTGAAGCAGGAGGGGGTGCAGTACATCCAGCAGCGTTCGCAGCCGAAGCAGAAGCCGCACGACATGCAGCGGGAGGCCTCCTCCAGCACCTGCTCCTTGGTGATGCCCAGGTCGATCTCGGCGTGGGGTTTCGCCAGGCGCTCGGCCGGGGCCACGGCGCCGCGCTGCGTCCGGGGCTTCGCCTCGTAGAAGTCGAGCTTGAGCCGCGACAGCGGGATCTTCGGGAGCGCCGGGGGCTCGCCCAGCGCCTCGCCGCGCAGGGTGGCGTGGATGGAGTCGGCGGCCGTGCGCCCCTGGCCGATGGCGATGGTCGCCAGCCCGAGGTTGATGTTGTCGCCGCCGGTCCACACCTTGGGGTGGGTGGTCTTCCCCCACTTGTCGGCCTCGAGCCAGCGGATGCCGGCCAGCGAGCCGCCCAGGGAGCGGAAGTCGGGCTCCTGGCTCACCGCGGTGATGACCGTGTCGCAGTCGTGCTCGACGAGCTCGCCGGTGGGGACGGGCGAGCGCCGTCCCGAGGCGTCTGGATCGCCGAGCTTCATGCGCTCCACCACCAGCCGGGTCACCTTGCCCGAGCCGTCGCGGACGATCCGGGAGGGCGCGGCCAGGAACTCGATCTTGACATCTTCCTCCAAGGCGCCGACCACCTCCTCCTCGATGGCCGGCATCTCGGTGCGGGTGCGCCGGTAGAAGAGGGTGACGTCGGCACCCATCTTCTTGGCCACGTCGGCGGCGTCGGTGGGGAGGCGCAGGCAGACGCGCGCCGCGTCGATGGCGGTGTCCCCTCCACCGATGACCGCCACCTTCCGGCCGATGGAGGGCGGAGTGCCCATGGCCACCTGGCGCAGGAAGCCGGTGCCAGTGTAGACGAACGGCCCCTGCTCGCCCTCCACCTTGATCTGCTTCCCGGCGTGGGCGCCGATGGCGATGAAGATGGCGTCGAAGTCCTTCTGCAGGGAGTCGAAGGGGACGTCCTTGCCCACCGCAGCACCACAGCGGATCTCCACGCCGAGCGCGGCGATGCGGGCCACCTCGGCGGCCAGCACCTCCCGCGGCAGGCGGTAGTCGGGGATGCCGTAGCGCAGCATGCCGCCCGCCTCGGGCAGGCTCTCGAAGACCGTCACCCGGTAGCCCCGGCGCGCCAGGTGGTAGGCGCAGGAGAGGCCGGCCGGGCCCGAGCCGATCACCGCCACCTTCTCCGGGAGGCTCCCCGGGGCGGCCTCGGCGCGGAGCGCGAGCCTGCGCTCGATGCCCCAGTCGCCCAGGAACCGCTCCACCGAGTTGATGGCGACGGCGCTGTCCTTGTCCTTGCGGTTGCATTCCGACTCGCAGGGATGGGGGCAGACCCGCCCCAGCACCGCCGGCAGCGGGTTCTTGGCCACCAGCTGGCGGAAGGCCTCGTCGAGCGCGTCGTCGAGCGACTTGCCCACCTTGGTGTGCTGCGAGATGGTGTTGAGCCAGCCGCGGACGTCGTTCCCCGCCGGGCACTCCTCCAGGCAGGGGGCCAGCTTCTCCGCCTGCGCCGGACGCAGCGCCGAGACGGCGCCGCCAGAGCCGCCCCGGCTGGCGACCTTGAGCGGCTTGACGTTCTCGGACTTCTTGAGCAGGGCCATTCGGGGACGCTCCGGCCGGGGCTACGGGCCCTTGTACTCGGGGTTCAGGACGACGTAGCTGCCGCCCACGTAGGAGTAGACGGTCCTGCCGCCGTCCATGAGGATGCGGATGGCCTCCTTGCAGACCTGCTTGTCGCACTCCTCGCCGAACTTCTCGGCCATGGCCTTGGTGAGGTCCATGGCTTTCAGGTTCTTCTTGCCGGCGTAGTCCTTGAGCAGCGCGTACATCGCGTCGGCGACCGCTTCTGCCGTCGGGGCAGCCATGGCGCCTCCCTAGCCCTGCGACGACTGCCGGATGTGCGCCGAGCGTCGGAAGCTCTCCCCGGCGTGGCGGAAGTCGTCGATGTGGTACTTCGTGAAGGGGAGCCCGGTGAGCTTGAAGAACCTGGGCCAGCCGATGCGCTCGATCCACTCGCCCATGCGCTCGAAGGGGCGGGCGTTCTTGGCGTAGACCTCCACCAGGTGCTTCACCGCCTCGACCACCTCGGGCCAGCGCGGCGGATTGTTGGGCAGGTAGGGGATGGCCAGCTTCGAGAACATGGGCTCGTGCCTGGCGTTGGAGACCTTGCCGCCCACCCAGATGGAGATGCCGTCGTTCTCGGGGTCGGCCATGGTCATGGAGGGGCACACCGTGAAGCAGTTGCCGCAGAACATGCACTGCTCCTCGATGACCTGGACCGTCTGCTTGCCGTCCACGGTGGCTGGCCGGATGGCGCCTGTGGGGCAGGCGGCCACCGTGCTCGGGATCTCGCAGGTCTTGGGGAGCGTCTCGTTGTTGATCCGCGGCGGCTTGCGGTGCACGGCCAGCACCGCGATGTCGGAGCAATGCACCGCGCCGCACATGTTGAGGCAGCAGGCGAAGGCCACCCGCACCTTGGCCGGCAGTTCCATCTTCTGGAAGTGCGGGAAGAGCGCGTCCATGAGCGACTTCACCACGCCCGAGGCGTCCGAGGCCGCCGAGTGGCAGTGCACCCAGCCCTGGGTGTGGACGATGTTGGTGATGGCCGGCCCGGTCCCGCCCACCGGGTACCCCTCCTTCTCGAGGCGGGCGATGAGGGGGTCGACCTTGCCGCCGTCGGAGAGCAGGAACTCGACGTTGTTGCGGCTGGTGAAGCGCAGGTACCCGCCGCAGAACTCGTCGGCGATGGCGGCGAAGAGCCGCAGCGTCTCGATGCTCATGAGGCGCGGCGTGGCGGCTCGCACCGACCACAGCTTCGCCCCCGAGTGCGCGACGTGGACCAGCACGCCGGCCCTCGGGTTCTCGTGGTACTTCCACTTCCCGTAGTTCTCCTTGATGACGGGCGGCAGGAACTTCTCGTAGTGTGGTGGCCCGATGTCGGTCTTGCGCTTGGCGGGTTCGGCGGACATCCGAGGTCCTCCTGGAAGGCGGGTCTTCGGAAACGCGGCGGGTGGCGGTTCCGCTAGCTCAGCTGGTAGTAGATGTAGGGGTTGGTCCGCGGCTGGGTCACCATCTCCGGGACCACCTCGAGCCCGATCTGCTCGAGGAAGTTCCCGAGCCCGATGCGCTGGATGAACTCGCCGATGCGCTCGCGGTTCTTGCCGTGCTCCGACCACAGCTCCCACATGGCGTTGAGGAGCTCCTTGATGTCGTCGTAGGGCGGCTCCATCTTGATGAAGGGAACCAGCACCGAGGAGAGCAGCGCGCCCTCGACGATGGGCGCCTTGGCGCCGACGAGGATGGCGGCGCCGCGGTCCTTGCCCGGGGCCAGCGCCTTGGGCATGGCGTTGATGCAGTGCATGCACTTGACGCAGTTCTCGTCGTCGATGAAGAGGGTCTTGCCGTCCCAGGCGATGCAGCGGGTGGGGCATCGGCCGGCCACGTCGCGGGCGATGTTGAGCTTCCCGCCCGTGGCGTACTCGGCCACCGCCGCCTGGTCGATCTGGATGGCGTCCCGCCAGGTGCCGATCACCGACATGTCGGCCCGGGCCACCGCGGCCACGCAGTCGTTGGGACAGCCCGCGGCCTTGATCTTGAACTTGTAGGGGAAGGCCGGGCGGTGCAGCTCGTCCTGGTAGGTCTGGGTGACCTCGTAGGTGAAGCCCATGGTGTCGTAGCAGGCCCACTCGCAGCGCGCCTGGCCGGCGCAGCAGCTGGGCGTGCGCATGTCGGAGCCCGAGCCGCCCAGGTCGTAGCCGGCCTCGGTGAGCTTCGCGAAGATGGGCTCGAGCTCGGTGGTGCGCGTGCCCAGGAAGACGATATCCCCGGTCGAGCCGTGCATGTTGGTGAGGCCCGAGCCGTGCTTCTCCCAGATGTCGCAGAGCGTGCGGAGCGCCTCCGAGGTGTAGAACCAGCCGGCGGGCTGATTCACGCGGATGGTGTGGAACTCGGAGACCTGCGGGAACTCCTTGGGGAGGTCGTTGTAGCGGCCGATGACGCCGCCCCCGTAGCCTCGGACCCCGACCAGGCCACCGTGCTTCCAGTGGCCGATCTTCTCCTGGTAGGAGCGTTCCAGCTGGCCGAGGAGGTCCTGCACCATCGGGCTCTTCGCGCTCTTCTTGATCTCCTTGACGAAGCTCGGCCAAGGGCCCTTCTCCAGCTCGTCGAGCAGCGGCGTCTTGCGGTCGGCCATGTGGCATCCCCGAGGAAAGAGTCGAAATTGCGCGCATGGTGCGCCGGGTCGGGGGAGGGGTGTCAATCCACAAGGCTTGAATTGATTCGATAAAGCGCGTTGATGGCCGGGGGAGGGGCGCTAGCCCGTTGCGATCACGGGGGGTCTGGCGGAGCCCCGGGATGCTGTTAGAATCGTTTCCGGGGTGGGGGTGGCCTCAGGGAGGCCCACCAGTGGAGCTCAGCCAGCTGCAGTGCTTCATCGCGGTCCTCGAGGAGGGCGGCTTCAAGCGGGCCACGGCCCGCCTGGGCATCACCCAGCCCGCGCTCTCCTACCAGATCAAGCGGCTGGAGGAGGAGCTGGGCGTGCAGGTCTTCCGCCGCGGTCCGGGCGGCATCACCTCCACCGAGGCGGGGCGGGTGCTCCTCGACCACGCCCATCAGATCATCGCCACCGTGCGCGAGGCGCACCAGGCGGTGCGCGAGCTCTCCGGCGGCGTGAGCGGCGAGATCCGGGTCGGGGCCATCAAGTGCGTGGGAACCTACTTCCTGCCGCGGGTGCTCTGGGAGGTCCAGGCCAGGCACCCGCTGGTCCGCCCCAAGATCCTCTACCGCGACTCCGACGAGCTCTTGGAAGCCGTGGTCGCGGATCGGCTCGACGTCGCCATGGCGGTCGACCCCCCGCCCGACCCCCGCTTCCGCTACGACCGCGTCTTCGACGAGCAGATCTCGCTGGTCTCCGGTCCCGGGCACCGCTTCTTCGGGCGCCCCACCGTGGAGGTCGGAGAGCTGCAGGACGTCCAGCTCGTGGCCCTGGCGGCGCACACCTCGGCCGGGAAGATGATCCGCGCCTACATGAGCCGCCTGGGCCTGTCGTTCGTCCCCTCGGTCACCACCGACAACGTGGAGACGGTGAAGCGCATGGTCGAGGTCGGCATGGGCGTGGCCTTCCTGCCCGACATGGCCATCGCCGACGACGTCGCCGACGGCGGACGGCCGGGCCGGCTGTGGCGCAGCGCCATCGAGCCGACGCTGTCGCTGCCGCTGGTGCTGGTCAGGCGGCGCGACGCCCACCAGTCGCGGGCCCTCGACGCCTTCGTCGAGGAGGTGTGCCGGATCGGGCACCGCTGGAACGGGGAGCTCGGGAGGCCGGTCGACGACGTTCCCGCGGATGAGCCTGGCCTTCCCGCGAGCGAGGAGGCGCCAGTGGCCGGCGGCGCGGCCCTCCACACCCAGCCCGGGGGCGGCGCCAGGGCAACGCTCGATGGGACATGACCCCACGGGGCGCATCCCGGGCTCGCCGCGGGGCGGCCCGGACGGCGCGGGCGGCGGCGCCGCCCGCCAAGGACAAGGGGGGGGCCAAGATCGGCCTCACCTCGCTCAACCGCCTGCACTGCTTCGAGGTGGTGGTGGAGGAGGCGGGCTTCAAGCGCGCTACGGCCCGCCTCCACATCACGCAGCCGGCGCTCTCCTACCAGATGAAGCACCTGGAGCAGGAGCTGGGAGCGCAGCTCTTCCACCGGCGCCCCGGTGGGGTCACCCTCACCGAGGCCGGCCGCCTGCTCTTCGTCCACGCCCAGCGGGTGGCCGCCGCGGTCCGCGACGCGGAACGCGCCGTCAAGGAGCTGCCGGCGGTGGGCGAGGTCCGCATCGGCACCGTGAACAGCATCGGCACCTACTTCCTCCCCCAGATCCTGCAGACCATGCATGCCCATCACGCCGGGGCGCGCCCCATCCTCTACCGCGCCCAGTCCGACGAGTTCATCGAGGCCCTGCTCGCCAACCAGGTCGACCTGGCCATCCTGGCCAATCCCCGCGAGGACCGGCGGCTGCGGTACGAGACCCTCTTCGAGGAGCAGGTCTCGCTGGTGGCGGGACGCTCCGCCGCGGGCTTCCCCCCGGGCGCGGTCGGCGCCGAGCAGCTGCGGAGCGCCCAGTTCGTGGGGCTGTCGCAGGAGACGCCCACCGGCGCGGCCATTCGCAAGCACCTGGAGCGGATGGGGGTCCTGGCCGAGCCGGTGGTCTCCACCGAGGACGTGGAGACGGTGAAGCGCATGGTGGAGATGGGCATCGGCGTGGCGTTCCTCCCCGACATGGTGACGGAGCGTGACGTGGCCACGCCGGCCAATCCCGGAGGGCGGCTGATCCGCTACCGGGTCGACCCTCCGCTCACGCGACGAATCGTCATGGTCACCTGGGACGAGGTGCCCTCCTCGCGCGCCATGGCGGCCTTCCTGGAGGAGGTTCGCCGCCTGAGCAGCACCTGGCCCGGCGCCGTCAAACCCAACGATTGACGGTGCCGCCGCGGCCATCAACCTCCTTTATCGCCAACATTGAAATTCTCGGGTTTGACGCCCATCGGCGCCTCATGCACCGTGTGCTCGGAATTGCGCACGGCGGTGACACATTGCACGGGCCGCGCGGCCCTGGAGGACTGAGGATGCCCAGCTTCGTGAACCCGGAGAAATGCGACGGGTGCAAGGCGCTCGACAAGACCGCCTGCCAGTACATCTGCCCGAACGACCTGATGGTGCTCGACAAGGACAAGATGAAGGCCTTCAACCGCGAGCCCGAGATGTGCTGGGAGTGCTACAGCTGCGTCAAGATGTGCCCGCAGCAGGCCATCGACGTGCGCGGCTACGCCGACTTCGTGCCCATGGGCGCCTCGGTGGTCCCGCTGCGCTCGACCGACTCCATCATGTGGACCGTCAAGTTCCGCAACGGGACGATCAAGCGCTTCAAGTTCCCCAACCGGACCACCCCCGAGGGCAAGGCCGATCCCACCGGCGGCTTCTCCGCCGATCCGCAGCTGGACGCCCCGACCCTCTTCACCGAGCCGGCCTCCCTCGGCCTCCCCAAGGTCTGGACCCGGAACTAGGAGCCCGCCATGGTCAACTACGAAACCGTCACGGTCGAGACCGACCTCCTCATCCTCGGCGGCGGCATGGCCGCCTGCGGGGCCGCGGTGGAGGCCTCCTTCTGGGCCAAGAAGCACGGACTCAAGGTCACGCTGGTGGACAAGGCGGCCATGGACCGCTCCGGCGCGGTGGCCATGGGCCTCTCCGCCATCAACCAGTACGTGGGTTTGAAGGACGGGGCCAACACCGTCACCGACTACGTGAACTACGTCAAGAACGACCTCATGGGCATCGCCCGCGACGACCTGGTCGCCAACATCGCCCGCCACGTGGACGGGACGGTGCACCTCTTCGAGAAGTGGGGCCTGCCCATCTGGAAGGACGAGAAGGGCGGCTACGTCCACGAGGGTCGCTGGCAGCTCATGATCTCCGGCGAGAGCTACAAGGTGATCGTGGCCGAAGCGGCCAAGACCGCGCTGGGGAAGGAAAACGTCTACGAGCGCGTCTTCATCGTGGGCCCCATCATGGACGGCGACCGCTGCGCCGGCGCGGTGGGCTTCTCGGTGCGCGAGAACAAGTTCTACGTGTTCAAGGCCAGGGCCGTGCTGCTGACCCTGGGCGGCGCGGTGCACATCTTCAAGCCCCGCTCGATGGGGGAGGGCACCGGCCGCGCCTGGTACCCGCCCTGGAACGCCGGCAGCTCGACCTACTTCTCGCTCAAGGCCGGCGCCGAGCTCACCTCCCAGGAGGTGCGCTTCGTCCCGGTGCGCTTCAAGGACGCCTACGGCCCGGTGGGCGCCTGGTTCCTCCTCTTCAAGAGCCGCGCCACCAACGCCTTCGGCGGCGAGTACATGGTAGAGCGCAAGGACGAGCTCGACAACTGGGGGCCCTACGGCAAGGCCAAGCCCATCCCGGCCAACCTGCGCAACTACCTGGGTATGCTCGACGAGAACACCGGCAAGGGCCCGCTCTTCATGCGCACCGAGGAGGCCATCAACAAGATCGCCACCAGCTCGGGTGACGAGAAGGCCGCCAAGAAGAAGCTGAAGGAGCTGGAGTCCGAGGCCTGGGAGGACTTCCTCGACATGACCATCTCGCAGGCGCTCCTGTGGGCGGCCACCAACACCGCCCCCGAGGAGAGGAGCAGCGAGATCGGCCCCACCGAGCCGTACTTCATCGGCTCGCACTCCGGCGCCTCCGGCGCCTGGGTGAGCGGACCTCAGGATTTGGCGCCGCCCGAGTACTTCTGGGGCTACGAGAACATGTCGACGGTGAAGGGCCTGTTCATGGCCGGCGACGCCTCGGGCGCCAACCCCCACAAGTTCTCCTCCGGCTCCTGCACCGAAGGGCGCCTGGCCGGCAAGAGCGCCGTCCGCTTCCTGGTGAAGGAGAAGCCCTCGATGCCCAAGGTCGACCCGGCCGAGATGGAGAAGGCCAAGGCCACCATCCTCCAGCCGCTCAAGACCTACGAAGAGAACAAGGACAAGAGCACCGACCCCAACGTCAACCCCAACTACATCCTCCCCAAGATGTTCATGCTCCGCCTGCAGAAGCTGATGGACGAGTACGCCGGCGGGGTCTCCATGCGCTTCACCACCACCGAGCCCCTCCTCAAGCGTGGCCTGGAGCTGCTGGCGCTGCTCAAGGAGGACGCGGCCAAGCTCGCCGCCAAGGACGTGCACGACCTGATGCGGGCCTGGGAGAACACCCACCGCCTGTACCAGGCCGAGTCGCACATCCGGTCGATCCTGTTCCGCCAGGAGACGCGCTGGCCGGGGTACTACTTCCGGGCCGACAAGCCGAAGCTTGACGAGGAGAACTGGAAGGTGTTCGTGAACTGCCGGATGGATCCCAAGACCGAGCAGTGGGAGCTGAAGAAGGTGCCGGTGAAGACGACGTTCGCGTGAGGGCCGTGGTCCCGGTCGGAGCGGCGGCCAGGGGTCGCCGCGCCGGCCGGAGCGACCCGCTCCCCGCTCCCGGAGGCGTCATGTCCGACGTGCGCAGGACCACCTGCCCCCATTGCGAGGCCACGCTGACCCCGCTGGGGATCCCCGAGGCGCTCTTCGCCTACGCGCACGACCTGGCCTGCTTCAACGACGAGTGTCCCTACTACGTGCGGGGCTGGGCCTGGATGGAGCGGCAGTACGGGGTCAAGGCTTCCTACCGCTACCGCGTCGACGGGGAGAGCGGACAGGCCTCGCCCATGGCGGTGCGGGGGTCCGGCGTCCCGCGCGGCGATGCCGCCTCCGGCCCGCACCAGGAGCGCGCATGAATCCCGCCCCTCCCGCCTCGCGTGGCCCCGCCGGCCCGGAAGCCCTGCCCGAGGCGCTGCGCGGCAAGCGCCAACTCGGGCCCGAGGCCACCTTCTGCTTCGATTGCCAGCCGACGCTCCCGTGCTTCACCCGTTGCTGCGCCGACGTCAACATCGTCCTCACGCCGGCCGACGTGCTGGACCTGGCGCGGCGCACCGGCCTGTCCACCCGGGAGTTCCTCGACCGGCATACCCTGATGCCCATCACCAAGGCGCTGCACCTGCCGGTGGTGATGCTGCGCATGGGGCCGGAGCCGGAGAGGCGCTGCCCCTTCGTCTCCGAGCAAGGCTGCTCGGTCTATGAGGCGCGACCCTGGGCCTGCCGCATGTACCCGGTGGGTGCGGCGCTGCCTCCAGCCCGCCCGGGCGTCGAGCCAGAGCCCGCCCATTTCCTCTTCGAGGACGAGTTCTGCCACGGCCGCGCCGGGCCGCGGGCCTGGACGGTGGCCTCGTGGCGGCGCGACCAGGGCCTCGAGGCTCGCCAGGAGCTGGAGAAGGGGTTCCGCGAGCTGGTGGGTCATCCCTGGTTCATCGGGGGGCGGCAGCTCGATCCGCGGCGGATCGAGATGTTCTTCATGGCTGCCTACGACCTCGACACCTTCCGCGAATTCGTCTTCTCCACGAGCTTCCTCACGCGGTTCGAGGTCGACCCGGGGCTGGTCGAGGAGATGCGCGCAGACTGGGCGCTGCTTCGATTCGCCTTCCGCTGGCTTCGCTTCGCGCTCTTCGGCGAGCCGACCATGCCGCGGAGGGTCCCGGCGCCGGCGGCGGAGTTGAGCCCGTGAGCCAGGCCCGGCGGCCGCTCCTGGTGGTCGGCGCCGGGATCGCCGGGCTCACCACCGCCCTGGAAGCCGCCGAGGCCGGCCAGGAGGTGGTGCTGGTCGAGCGCGATCCCAGCGTCGGGGGCCGCGTCCTCAAGAACCACCAGTACTTCCCGAAGCTGTGCCCGCCGGCCTGCGGCATGGAGATCAACACCCGCCGCCTCTCCAGGAACCCGCTGGTCCGCGTCCTGACGCGCTCGCAGGTGACGGGCGCGGAGCGCGACGGCGCCGGCTGGCGCGTGACCGTGCGGCGGAGCGCCGAGCACGTGACCGAGGCCTGCACCGCCTGCGGCGACTGCAGCGCCGCCTGCCCGGCGACGGTGGCCGACCC
>DASRTO010000029.1:0-2652 GCA_035655915.1 Anaeromyxobacteraceae bacterium | reverse complement strand
GAGGGAGGTCGTCCATGAAGAGCGTCAACCCCGCCACCGGCGAGGTCCTCGCCACCTTCGAGGAGCTCACCGCCGGCCAGATCGAGGAGAAGCTGGACCGCGCCGAGAAGGCCTTCGCGGCGCAGCGGCGCACCACCTTCGCCCAGCGGGCCAGGGCCATGCGCAAGGCCGGCGAGATACTGGAGCGGGACAAGGTCCGCCTGGGGACCCTGATGACCCGGGAGATGGGCAAGACCCTGAAGAGCGCCATCTCCGAGGCCGAGAAGTGCGCCTGGGTGTGCCGCTACTACGCCGACGAGGCCGAAAAGCTCCTCGCCGATGAGCCCATCCCCTCGAACGCTACCCGGAGCTTCGTGCGCTGGCTGCCCATCGGGCCGGTGCTGGCGGTCATGCCCTGGAACTTCCCCTTCTGGCAGGTCTTCCGCTTCGCCGCCCCGGCGCTCATGGCCGGCAACGTCGGCCTCCTGAAGCACGCCTCCAACGTCCCCCAGTGCGCGCTGGCCATCGAGGCCATCTTCCGCGAGGCCGGCTTCGGCGACGCCTTCCAGACCCTCCTCGTCGGCTCGGGCGAGGTGGCGGGCCTCATCGCCGATCGGCGGGTGCAGGCGGCGACCCTCACCGGCAGCGAGCCGGCCGGCGCCCAGGTGGCGGCCGCCGCCGGCAAGGCCATCAAGAAGACGGTGCTGGAGCTGGGCGGCTCCGATCCCTTCGTGGTCATGCCCTCGGCCGACGTGGCCGCCGCGGCCGCCACCGCGGTCCGGGCGCGCTGCATCAACAACGGCCAGTCCTGCATCGCCGCCAAGCGATTCATCGTGCACCAGGAGGTCTACCCCGAGTTCGAGCGCCGCTTCGTGGAGGCCATGAAGGCCCTCAAGATGGGCGACCCCATGCGCGAGGACGTGGACGTGGGTCCGCTCGCCACCGAGCAGGGGGTGCGCGAGGTGGAGCAGCAGGTGAACCGCTCCATCGCCATGGGGGCGCGGCTCCTCTGCGGCGGCCAGCGGCTCCCCGGCGCCGGCTGGTACTACCAGCCCACCGCCCTCGCCGACATCCCCCGGGGCGCGCCGGCCTACGCCGAGGAGGTCTTCGGCCCGGTGGCCAGCTTGTTCCGGGTGAAGGACGTGGACGAGGCCATCGCCCTCGCCAACGACACCCCGTTCGGCCTCGGCTCCTCGGTCTGGACCAACGACCAGGTGGAGCGCCGCCGCTTCTACGACGAGATCCAGGCGGGGCAGACCTTCGTGAACGCCCTGGTGGCCTCCGACCCGCGGCTCCCCTTCGGCGGCGCCAAGCGGTCCGGCTACGGCCGCGAGCTGTCGGCCGCCGGCATCCGCGAGTTCATGAACATGAAGACCATCTACGTGGTCGAGCCGGGCGCGGTAGCCCGGCCGGCCGCGGGCAAGGGCAGCCCCGCCCGCAAGGCGGGCAAGGCCGGCCGACGGAGGGCGGGCGCGCCCAGGCCCCGGCGCTCCACTCGCGGGGGCGGCGCTCGCCGGCGAGCCAGGGGGCGGCGCTGACCGGCGCCGCCGGCGCGACGGAGGCGCGGCCGGCGGTGGGAAGGGGCGTCACCGCGGCCCGGCCGCGGGACGGAGGCTCCGGCCCGCCGGATCGCGGCGGGGGCCGCCGGGTCCGCCCGGCGGTCAGGCCGGGTAGCCGCCCACCGGCCGCAGATCGAGGGGCGGGGCCATGGCCAGGAGCTCGGCCACGGTGGCGCCGGTGCCGGGGACGATCCGCCCCGGGCACAGCTCGGCGAGCGGGGCCAGCACGAAGCGGCGGGAGGCCATGGCCGGGTGGGGCACGCCGAGCCCCGGCTCCGCCACCGAGCGATCGCCGTAGAGGAGGAGGTCGAGGTCCAGGGTGCGCGCCCCCCAGCGCAGGCGCCGCTGCCGCCCCGCCGCCCGCTCCACCTCCCGCAGCGCCTGGAGCAGCCGGCGCGGGGGCAGCGAGGTCTCCAGTTCCAGCACCGCGTTCAGGTAACGCGGCTGCGGTGGCCCAACCGGGGCCGAGTCCCAGACGCGCGAGGCCCGCACCAGGGCCACGCCCGGCGTGGCCCGGAGCGCCCGCGCCGCCAGGCCGAGCCAGGCCCAGCGGTCGCCCAGGTTCGACCCCACCCCCACGAAGGCCCGCATCGCGGCCGGTTTGTAGCCCGCCTCGGCCCGGCCCGCCACCGGCCTTGGTGCCGCGCCCCACGCGTGGCGATCTGCTTTCAGGCCGCGAAGCGGCCCCGGCCGGGAGTCCGGCCGTAGCAGGGGAGGCTCGGGCGGCTTTGCCGACGGAGGGGGGCGGCACGCCCCCTTACAAATGAGGCTAGTGCCGCCCGGAGCGATGAGCTCCGGTCGCGGCACTAGGCCGCGCCGGCTGGACCGGCGCGGCGGCGCCCGCCTTCCCGGGCGCCCTCCGGCCGGGCGGGCGCTCGCGGCCGCGTCGATCCTGGGCTACGCTCCCGGTCACGTGAGAGGACTCGCCTCCCTCGCCTGCGTCGTCATGGCCGCGGCCTCCCCCGCAGCCGGCGAGGGGCCGGGGCTCGAGGCGCGGCGGCCGCCTCCTCCGGCACCCCTCCCCGCGCCGCCGCTCGAGGGGCGGCGCCCCGGCGAGGTGCGCCTGGGCGAGCCCCCTGCCCCGCGGGCGGCACCGGACGGGGACCGGGGCCCG
>DASRTO010000028.1:0-6073 GCA_035655915.1 Anaeromyxobacteraceae bacterium | reverse complement strand
CCCTGCGCGGCGCCGCCGCATCCCCGACGAGCGCGCCGAGGCCATCCGGCAGGCGGCCGTGCAGATCCTGCCGGGCTCCTACTTCAAGGCCCTGGGGGTGGACATCGCGGCCCAGGCCGACGAGATCGAGCGCGCCTACCAGGAGGCGGTGGCGCGCTTCCATCCCGACGCCTTCGCCGGGCAGGACATGGGGGAGATGGGGGACGTGGTGGCGCAGTTGCTCGACAAGGTGAACGCCGCCCACCGCGTCCTCTCCAACGAGGGGAAGCGCAAGGCCTACCTGGCCCACCTGCTGCAGCGGCACGCCGAAGGGCGTCGCAAGCCGGACGTGGATCCCGAGGCGGAGATGGCGCTCAAGCGCGGCGAGCGGGCGCTGCGCCTGCGGCGCATGCGCGAGGCCATCCGCGCCTTCCGGGCGGCGGCGCAGCTGAACCCCCGCGAGCCCGAGTACCTGGCGCTGCTCGCCTTCGCCACGCTCCGCGACCCGGCCCTGGAGCCGGAGGAGTGGCCGCGCGCCGCCGCGCGGCTGGCGCGCAAGGCGCTCTCGCTGGATCAGAGATGCGTGCGGGCGCTGGTCTCGCTGGCTCTGGCCGAGGAGGCCGAGGGAGACCTGGCCGCGGCGCGGCGGCGCCTCCTCGGCGCGCTCAAGATCGCCCCCGGCAACGAGGTGGCCAAGCGCGCCCTGCAGCGGGTGAACCGGATCCGCTGAGGGTCCTTCCGGCGGCGGACCTCAGGGCGCCCCGGCTCCCAGGGTGCGCCGCACCACCGCGGCCAGCGCCGCGGCAAAGTCCGGCTGGTCGCCCACCGCCGCGGCACGGTGATACTCCAGCGCACCGCCCTCCCTGGCTGCCTGGGCGGCGAGGATGTCGAGGTCGTAGAGCGTCTCCAGGTGCTCGGAGACGAAGGCGATGGGCACGGCCACCACGGCGCGGCCCCCGGCGCTCGCCCGCAGGAACTCGATGGTGTCCGGTCCGAGCCACCTGGCCGGACCGACCTTGCTCTGGTAGGTGACGCGCCACTCCCCCGCGGCCAGGCCGCAGCGCTCGGCCACCCCACGGCTCGAGGCCTCCACCTCCTTCGGATAGGGATCGCCCCTGCGCACCTGGCTCATGGGGATGCCGTGGGCGCTGAAGACCACCAGCGCCTTGCCCCGGTTCTCCGGCTTCACCCGGCCGAGCGCGTCCCTCACGGTCGCGGCGCACGCATCGAGCCAGCCCCGGTGGTCGTGGTAGCTGCAAACCTCGAAGAGGGGCCTGTCGCGCGGCCAGCGGCGGCGCATCTCCTGCAGGCTCGAGGTGGTGGTGGCGTTGGCGAACTGCGGATACAGGGGCAGCGCCACCGCCCGCTCCGCGCCGGCCGCCAGCGCCTGCCGCACCCCCTCGGCCGTGTCGGGGTGGCCGTAGCGCATGGCCAGGTGCACCGTGAACCCTGGCCCCAGCCGCGAAGCCAGCGCGCGGGCCTGGGCCCGGGTCCCCTCCACCAGCGGGGAGCGGCCGCCGATGAGGGTGTACTTCTCGGCCGAGGAGGGGGCCCGGAAATGGGAGACCAGCCGGGCCAGGAGCGGCCGGAAGGGGCCGAGGGGCGCCGACACCACCAGCGGGTCGCCGAACAGCTGGCGGAGGTAGGGCTTGACCTCCTCGAGCGAGCGGGGCCCGCCCAGGTTCATGAGGAAGACGGCCGTGCTCGGCCGCGGCTCCGACGCGGGTCCCGGCCTTCGGGATTCGGCCAAAGCTAGACGGTCCTCGAGAAAGTCGGCGCCTTGTCCTTGGCGTGCCTGGGCAGGTAGGCGTCGAACATCATGGCCACGTTGCGGACCAGCAGCCGGCCCAGCGGGGTCACCAGCAGGACCTGGCCGTCGAAGGTGACCAGCCCGTCGTCCACCAGCTCCTTCAGCCCGGTCATGGACTGCTCGATGGACCGGCGGGCCAGGTCGCCGAACGTGCGCTGGATCTCCCGCAGGTCGAGCCGGAACAGGCACATCACCCGGTTGATGGTGAAGCGGCGCAGCACGTCGTCGGCGCTCATGGCGGCGCCGCGCTCCACCGGGATGCGACCGCCCTCGACGGCGTCGGCCCAGTCCTTGAGCTTGTGGGCGTTCTGGGCGTAGGCGCCGCCGATGTCCGAGATGGAGGTCATCCCGAAGGCCACCGTGTCGTCGGCGGGCCGCACCGTGTAGCCCTGGAAGTTGCGGTACAGGTACCCGCCGTCCTGGGCGCGCGCCAGCTCGTCGGACTCGAGGGCGAAGTGGTCGAGGCCGATCTGCCGGTAGCCGGCCTCGCCGAAGGCCTCGGCCGCGGCCAGGAACAGCCTCACCCGCAGCTCGGTGTCGGGCAGGGCCGCCGCCGGCATGAGCCGCTGGTGGGGCTTGGCCCAGGGGACGTGGGCGTAGCCGAACACCGCCAGCCGGTCGGGTCGGATGGCCACGATGCGGCGCAGGGTGTCCTTCCAGGTGTCGAGGGTCTGGTAGGGCAGCCCGTAGATGAGGTCCAGGTTCACGCCCTTGAACCCCAGCTCCCGGGCGTGCCGCACCAGGTCGGCCGTCTCCTTCTCGCCCTGGATGCGACCCACCGTCTCCTGCACCTTGGGGTTGAAGTCCTGCACCCCCATGGAGATGCGGTTGAAGCCCATGGCAGCCAGTGCCGTGACCTGGGACCTGGTGGTGATGGCCGGGTCGATCTCGACGGCCTTCTCCACCTCGGGGGCGAACTGGAAGTGCTCGGCCAGGATGGCGTGGCAGCGCTGCAGCTGCCTCTCGTCGAGGAAGGTGGGGGTGCCCCCGCCCCAGTGGAGCTGGGTGACCCCGCGCCGCCGCGGCAGTTGGGCCGCCACCAGCGCCACCTCCTTGGCCAGCGTGTCGAGGTAGGCGTCGGCCCGGGTCTGGTCGTGGGTGGCCACCACGTTGCAGCCGCAGAAGCGGCACATCTCCCGGCAGAACGGCAGGTGGACGTAGATGGAGAGCGGCCCGCCCTCGGCGTCGGCGCGGGCCAGGTGCTGGAGGTACTGCGGCGCCTTGAAGGCGTCGGACCACTCGGGAGCGGTCGGGTAGCTGGTGTAGCGCGGCCCCGGCCGGTCGTACTTCCGGATGAGGTCCATCGAAGGGATGGTGATCACGTGGCGGCTCCCTGGCGGAAGGCGTGCACCGCCTCGACCACGGCCCTCACGTTCTCCGGGGGCGTCTGGGGCTGGATGCCGTGGCCCAGGTTGAAGATGTAACCGGGAGCCGGGCCGGCCGCCCGCAGCATGCCCTCCACCCGTTGCAGCAGCCGCTCGCGGGGCCCGAGCAGCAGGGTGGAGTCCAGGTTGCCCTGGAGCGCCAAGCCGGCGGCGCGAGCCCGGGCCTCGCCGATGGGGATGCGCCAGTCGACGGACAGCACGTCGTAGCCCAGCCGGGCCAGCGCCTCCAGATGCGTCGAGGTGCCGGTGGAGAAGAGGATGGCCGGGACGCCCAGGGGCCGCACCGCCTCGGCGAGCCGGGCCAGGTAGGGGAAGCTGAACTCGAGCAGGTCCTCGCGCGACAGCTCCCCCAGCCAGCTCTCGAAGACCTGCACCGCCTGGGCACCGGCGCGGACCTGGGCCTCGAGCTGCACCGCCGCGGCGCGGGTGAGCGTGTCGAAGAGGGCGTGGGCCGAGCCCGGGTCGGCGTAGAGCATGGTCTTGAGCCGGGTGAACCCCTGGCTGCCGCCCTCGACCGCGTAGCTCGCCACCGTGAAGGGCCCGCCCGCGAAGCCGATGAGCGGCACCCGGTCGCGCAGGGCGGCCCGGGTGGCCCGCACCCCGTCCTGCACGAAGCGCAGGTCGCGGTCGGGGTCGGGGAGGCGCAGCGCCTCCACGTCGGCGCGGGTGCGGACCGGGTTGCCGATGCGGGGACCGCCGTCCCCCCTGCCCTTCTCCCCCTTCTCGAAGGAGAGGTCGAGCCCCATGGCCGGCAGGTGGATGAGGATGTCGGAGAAGAGGATGGCGGCGTCGAAGCCGAACTCGTCGATGGGGGCGGCCGTCACCTGGGCGATGAGCTCGGGCGAGCGGCACAGCTCCAGGAAGCCCACCTTCTCCCGGACCTTGCGGTAGCTGGGCTGGTAGCGCCCGGCCTGGCGCATCATCCATACCGGGACCCGCTCCACCGGCAGGCGGCGGCAGGCGCGCAGGAAGGCGTGGACGGGCTCGGCCATGGGGTCGGTCATCCTAGATCGCCGCCGGGACGGGGGCGAGGCGCGGGTCATAGCACGCCCGGGCGGCGCCGGTGAAGCGATTGCGCCCCGGCGGCTGGTCACCGCGCCGGCGGGCGGGCCAGGGCGGCAGCCGCCTCCGGGCTGGCCCCGGCCACCCGCACCGTCTTGCGACGGCCCGCCTGGCCGCGGACGATGGTCACGTCGGACCGGCGGACCCCGAGCGCCCCGGCCAGGAAGGCCACCAGCGCCGCGTTGGCCTCGCCCTCCACCGGCGGGGCGGCCAGGTGGATCTTGAGCCGGCCGCCGTGCTCCCCGGCGACGCGGGTGCGCGAGGCCCGCGGCTGGACCAGCACCTCCAGGAGGAGCCCGCCCGGCTCCGCCCGCAGCCAGGGCGGCATCAGCGGAGGCCCACCACCGCGATGCGCGCCTTGTCGGCGCGCCGCACCAGCTCCGCCAGGTCCATCACCAGCGTGGCCCCGGCCTCCACCGCCAGCACGGCGCAGCCAGCCTCCTCCATCACCTGGATGGTGTCGGGGCCCACTGCCGGGAGGTCGAAGCGCCGGTCCTGCTGCGGCTTCACGGCCTTCACCACCACCGCCCCCTCCTTGGCCAGCTCGCCGCCCCGGCGGATGCAGGCGTCGGTGCCCTCCAGCGCCTCCACCGCCAGCGCCACCCGCTCCTTCACCACCACCGTCTGGCCCAGGTCGAGGCGCCCCACGGCCCGGGCCAGATCCAGGCCGTAGCGGGCGTCGGCCCACTGCGCCTCGGTGGGCGCTCGCCGCCCCAAGACCCCCTCCGGCGCAAGCCGGTCCTGCAGGAAGGGGGTGGGGTCGACCACCGGCAGCCCCCGCTCCTCCAGCATGCCGGCGATGGCGCGCAGGAGGTTGTCGTCGCTGCGCACCGCCACCCGGGCCAGCATCTGCGCGCCAAGCCCGTCGAGCCAGGCGTCCCGGAAGAAGCGGGCCTTGGCGATGGACCCGAGCAGCACCACCCCGGAGGCGCCTCCGGCCCGGAGCGCCTCCAGCACCTTGCCGAACTGGCCCAGCTTCACCCAGGTGCAGGCGTCCACCAGCCCCTCCAGGCCCCGGTCGGTCTGGTTCACGTGCGCCGCCGCCACCACCCGGTGGCCGGCGCGCCGGGCGCTCTCGGCGAAGAGCAGGGGGAAGCGACCGCCGCCCGCGATGAGGCCGATGGTGGCCACGGGCTACCGCATCAGGCCGCGCTTCGACGCCTCGCAGAAGGCCACGAAGTGCGCGATCTCGGGGCAGTTGCCCATCTCGGCCTTCACCTGGGCCAGCGCCTCCGCCACCGTCAGCTTGGAGCGGAAGACCACCCGGTAGGCCTCCTTGACGCGGGCGATCTGCTCGTCGCTCATGCCGGCGCGCTGCAACCCCACGCTGTTGACCCCCGCCAGCTCACCGCGGCTCCCGGACACGGTGCAGTACGGGGCCACGTCCATGCCCACCCCGCTCATGCCGGAGATGAAGGCCAGGCGGCCCACCCGGGCGAACTGGTGCGCCGCGGTGAGGCCCCCGAAGATGACGTGGTCCTCGACCACCACGTGGCCGGCCAGCGAGGCGCAGTTGGCGAGGATGCATCCGTCGCCGATCTGGACGTCGTGGGCCACGTGGCTGTTGGCCATGAGGAGGCACCCGGAGCCGATGCGGGTCACGCCGCCGCCGCCGGCGGTGCCGATGTGCACGGTGCAGAACTCGCGGAACTGGTTCCGGTCGCCCACCACCAGCCGGGTGGGCTCGCCACCGTACTTGAGGTCCTGCGGGATTCCGCCGATGGCCGCGTGGGGGAAGACCCGGTTGCCCTGGCCCAGGGTGGTGTCGCCGTCGACGACGGCGTGGGATCCCACCACCGTCCCCGGTCCGAGCCTCACCTTGTGGCCAATCACGGCG
>DASRTO010000027.1:0-6354 GCA_035655915.1 Anaeromyxobacteraceae bacterium | reverse complement strand
GGGATGAGGGCGGCCAGGATGAGCCCCGAGCGGCACCAGCCCCCCGCTGGCGGTGGCCACCGGCACCCGGGCGATGGCGGCCGACAGCGCCCCTGGAGGGATGTCAACACCCGCCCATCTCCGCAGCTTCCCGGGTGCTTGCCGAGCGGCGTCCCCTGGACTTCCGTTCCAGCATCCCCGACCTCGAGCGCGTCCTGGTCGCCACCCGGGCCGCCACCGCCACCCGGGCCTGGACTCAACCGTAGACGACCACGCCGACCACGATGGCGGCGTCGAGCAGGATCCACCCGACGCAGGCGAGGTAGATCGTCCGGTCGTGCTTCCTCCACCCGTAGACGAACCAAAGACAGGCGGACAGGAGGTAGGCGGCCCAGGAGAAGAGCGAGACGTTGCGGGCGTCGCCGCCGACCCAGATCGCGAGGACCTGAGGCAGCGTCATCAGCATGGTGAAGATCGACATCCCTCTCAGGACCTTCTCCAGTCCGCTCACTGGCGGAGAACGGCGCCGCTCGGCGTCGGCGCGAACGTCCGGAGGCAGCATCGTCGGTCCCTCCAATTCCCGCGGCGGCCCCCTCGAACGGCCCGGCCAGGCTCATGTCCCGGCGCGGCTGGCGTGGCTGCTCACGGAAGGGGGGCTGAGGCCCCTCTGCCCGAGGGCTCGGGACGCCGCCGTCAGGGCGCCGGGCTTCCGACCGGGTCGTGAGCAAGGACGTGCGCCACCGCTTCGTCATCGACGTGGGCTCGCTCGGCGCAACCGGATGACGCAGCGTGATCGGAGGTCATGCTCCAATCAGGTCACCGTCTCCGCACTGTAGCGCGCGACCAGGCCGGTGCGGACCGCGTACCGGTAGACGCGGGCGAACACCCAGCCCGCGATGGCGATCGCCGAGACGGCCAGCAGCGCCCCCCATCCCAGCGCCGGCCACGAGACCGCCCGACCGGAGGCGAGCGCGCGCATCGCCTCGAACACGTACGTTGGCGCGAGCACCCACGACGCCCACTGCATCCAGTGGGGCAGCGTGGAGATGGGGTAGAAGACGCCCACGAACGGCGAGACCACCGCCGGGATCGGCCAGATCAGCCACTCGGCCGCCGGCCCGAGGCGGAGCACGACGGCGCACCCCAGGATCCCGAGCGCGATCCCGAACAGGAACAGGATGAGCAACGCCGGCACGATGGCGAGCCCGTAGCCCACGAACGACAGCCCGAAGGCCACCGTCGCGAGGACGACCATCACTGCGAGGCCGATCGCGCTCGTGAACACGCTCGAGAGGACGAGACCGGAGACGTACTCCCCCGTGGTGATCGGCGTCGCGAACACGTTCAGGAAGTTCCGCGACCACACGTCCTCGAAGAACGCCATGGTGACGCCCTGCATGACCCGGGCGAAGAAGTCCCAGAGCAGGACGGCGCCGAGGAGGAGCGGCACGAAATCGACCCCGGGCGAGGCGACCGCGTTCAGGTACTTCGTGATGAAGCCCCAGAGCACGATGTCGATCGCGACCCAGGCGAAGAGCGGCAGCAAGCGCGCCGGGCTGCCGCGCAGGAGATAGGCTTGCCGCAGGACGATCGCCGCCACGCGCCGGGGACGAAGCGTGATCACGCGTGCTCCAGTGCCAGCGGCTCGCGCGCCACGGCGATGAAGAGGTCTTCGAGCGTCGCACGCCCGTGCTCGCGCGGCAGCGTCCGCGGATCGCCCTCGAGCAGGATCCGACCGTGCGACAGGAACAGCACCCGCTGGCAGACCTCCTCGACCTCGTGCATGTTGTGCGAGGTCCAGAGGACTCCCTCCCCCTCCCTCGCCGCCATCCCGCGGATGAGTGCGCGCAGCTCGCGCGCAACCGACGGGTCGAGAGACGCCGTCGGCTCGTCGAGGAGCAGGAGCCGCGGCCGGTTCAGCATCGCCTTGGCGAGCGACACGCGCGTCTGCTCGCCCGACGAGAGGACTCCGGTCTTCGTGTCGCGGAATCGGACCAGGTCGAGCTCGGCGAGCAGCGCCTCGACGTGCGCGCCGACGTTCCGGACGCCGTACATGAGACCGAACACGCGGAGGTTCTCCGAGACGGTCAGGTTCCCCGGGAGCGGCGCATACGCCGCCGCGAAGTTCGTGCGCTGCAGCGCCTCGCACCTGCTGCGCGCCAGGTCGAGGCCGTCGATCCGGATGGACCCGGACGTGGGAGCGAGCACGCCGAGGATCATGTTGATGGTGGTGGTCTTGCCCGCGCCGTTCGGCCCGAGGAGCCCGACGACCTCGCCCGGTGCGACCTGGAACGAGATGCCGTCCACCGCCGCGAGCGCCCCGTATGACTTGCGCAGCTCCTCGACGCTCAGGATCAGCGGGCGGCCGCCGGGCGCCCCTTCCTCGATCCGCCTCGCGCTGTCCAGGCCCCGAGCTGGCACCGTCAGTCCTCGTCACGGGCCCCCGGACCCGTGGCCGGGGGCGAGCTGCTGCAGGTCCAGCTCCTCCACGTCGAGCTCCTGCTCGACGCGCTGAAACGCCGCATCGCCGATGGTGCCGTCCGCGCGCAGCGCGAGGAGCTGCCGCCGCGCCGCCGAGCTCGCCTTCCGCGCGCCCGCCCCGTCCATGTCGAACGCGCGCTCGTCACTCCCATTCGCCCGACGGGGAGCGCTCGCGCCGCCGGCGATCTCCGCTTCGGCGCGCCGGAGCAGCACCTCGTAGCGGTGTCGCATCAACCCCGACAGCTCGTCGCCTGGTACCTCGGTCGTGGCCGAGAGCCCGGCGCGCAGCGTCTCGACGCGCGCGAGTCGCACTTCTCGCTCCACCGAACCGTCGTCTTCGAGCTGGAGCACGCCGATGAGTGGGCGAAGCGTCAAGCCCTGGACGACGAGCGTCCCGAGCACGACCGCGAAGGCGGTGAACACGACCAGATCCCGGTAGGGGAAGCCGGTCGCGGCGGACCCTCCGCCGGGAAGGGCGAGAGCCGCGGCCAGGGTCACGATCCCTCGCATCCCGCTCCACCCCACGACCGCCGCGGCGCGCCTCGACAGCCCCACGGCGTCGCGACGCCCCTCCGCACGGTCGGGCGCGGGACGGCACCGCCAGCGGCTGATCGCCGCGGCGCCAGACACCCAGGCGATCCGCGCCAGAATCGTGGCGACGCACACCGCCCCCGCGACGCCCGCGTACCGGACCAGCGTGGGCGTGTCGACCCGGCCGAGGATCGCCTTCAGCTGAAAGCCGACCAGGATGAACGCGAGCACGTTCAGCACGAACACCGCGAACTCCCAGACCGCGTACGACGGAATGCGAACGCGTGCCGGGATCATGTCCGAGGCGCGCCGGGCGCTTGCCATCGCAAAGACGACCATGGTGAGGATGCCGGAGAGGTGGAGGCGCTCCGCCAGCATCCAGACCGCGAACGTCCCGCAGAACTGGACGACGACCGCGATGGGCACGTCTTGTATCCGCGCGGTGAGCGGGACGATCAGGCGCGACAGGAGGACCCCGAGCACCACGCTCCCCACGGTGACGACGAGGAGCAACGGGACCACCCTCGCCGGTGACAGCGCGCCGGCCAGCGCCGCCCCGACGGCGAGGCGGTAGATCAAGAGCGCGCTCGCATCGTTGAAGAGGCTCTCGCCCTCCAGAATCACGAGGAGCCGATGCGGCGGGCGGAGCTGCTTGAGCACGGCGGTCGCGGCCGCCGCGTCAGGGGGCGCGACGATCGCACCCAGCGCCACCGCGACGGCCCAGGGCATGCCCGGCACGAGCCAGCGGACCACCACCGCGACCGCGACGACCGTCAGCGCGACCGCTCCCACGGCGAGCCCGGCGACGGTCCGCCAGTTGGCGCGGAGGTCGCGCGCGGACGAATCGAACGCGGCGTCCAGCAGCACGGGCGCGACGAAGAGCGTCAGCGCCAGCTCGGGCTCCAGCGTGAGCGTCGGTGTGCCGGGAACGAGCGCCAGGCCGGCGCCGGCGAGCGCCACCATCGCCGGGTACGGAGTCCCGATGCGCCGGGAGAGCGCCGTGAGGCCCGCTCCCGCGAGCAGCAAGGCGATGATGATCTCGAAGACGTACATGCCCCGAATAGCATTGCGGCCCGGTCGAGCTGCCGCAATCCCCATCTCCGTACCCCGTGAGGGGAGGCGCGCGGCAGTCTCCTGGGTCGCGGCCGCGCTGGCTCGCCTGGCTTCTGGCCAGGAAGCCGTGGATCGTCCCCATCCCGGGGACGACCAACCCGTCCGACAACGCGGGCGCCTGCCCCCTCGAGTCCGTCTCCTGTCGAACCACGCAGGCTGACGAGGCAATCGGGAGCGCTCGCCGGCATCCGTTCGAGAGGACCGAATTCCGTGATATGAGACTTCCCCCTGGATTGGGAGGCGCCCATGAAGGACGACCTGCAGTACGCCGACGCCGACCTGCGGCGCATCTTCCGCGACACCCGCACGGTGGCCATGGTCGGCGCGAGCCCGAAGTGGGTGCGGCCGAGCCACTTCGTCTTCCGCTACCTGCAGCAGAAGGGGTTCCGGGTCATCCCGGTGAACCCGCAGAACGCCGGGGAGCAGATCCTGGGCGAGACGGTCTACGCGCGCCTGGCCGACGTCCCGGTGAAGGTGGATCTGGTGGACGTCTTCCGCAACTCGGACGCGGCGGGCCCCATCACCGACGAGGCCATCGCCATCGGCGCCGGGGTGGTGTGGATGCAGCTCACCGTGCGCAACGACGAGGCGGCGGCGCGCGCCCGGGCCGCCGGGCTCGAGGTGGTCATGAATCGCTGCCTCAAGATCGAGTACGGCCGCCTCTTCGGCGAGCTGGGCTGGTGCGGAGTCAACACCGGCGTCATCTCTTCCAAGCGCCTGCGGGTGAATCGATGAGCGAGCAGGCCTCCTTCGGGTTCGAGACCCGGGCCATCCACGCCGGAGCGCGCCCCGATCCGGTCACGGGCTCGCGCAACGTCCCCATCCACCAGACGACCTCCTACGTGTTCGAGGACGCGGAGCACGCCGCCGCGCTCTTCAACCTCGCCACCTTCGGCTTCATCTACAGCCGCATCACCAACCCGACGGTGGCGGTCCTGGAGGAGCGGGTGGCGAGCCTGGAGGGAGGCCGGGCCGCGGTGGCGGCTGCCTCGGGCCACGCCGCCCAGTTCCTGGCCTTCTTCACCCTGCTCGAGCCCGGGGACGAGTTCCTGGCCTCGCGGAACCTCTACGGCGGCTCCATCACGCAGTTCACCCACAGCTTCCCGCGTCTCGGCTGGACGGGCCGGCTCCTCGACCCGGGCGATCCGGAGAACTTCCGCCGGGCCCTGACGCCGCGGACCAAGGCGATCTTCGTGGAGAGCCTGGCCAACCCCGGCGGCGTGGTGGTGGACCTGGAGGCGGTGGCGGCGGTGGCCCACGAAGCCGGCATCCCGCTCATCGTCGACAACACCATGGCGTCGCCCTGGCTGTGCCAGCCCTTCGCATGGGGTGCCGACCTGGTGGTCCACTCCACCACCAAGTTCCTCTCCGGCCACGGCACCTCCATGGGAGGCGTGCTCGTCGAGTCCGGGAAGTTCGACTGGGAGCGGAGCGGGAAGTTCCCCTCGCTGACGAGCCCCGAGCCCGCCTACCACGGGCTGAACTTCTACGAGACCTTCGGCGACTTCGGCTTCACCATGAAGGCGCGCGCGGTGGCGCTGCGAGACTTCGGGCCGGCCATGGCGCCCATGAACGCCTTCCTCACCATCACCGGCATCGAAACGCTGCCGCTGCGCATGGAGCGGCACGTACGCAACGCGCTGGAGGTGGCCCGCTTCCTCGAGGCCCACCCCCGGGTGGCGTGGGTCTCCTACGCGGGCCTGGAGTCGAGCCCCTGGCGCGCGCTGGCGAGGAAGTACCTGCCCAAGGGCGCCGGCTCGGTCTTCACCTTCGGCGTGAAGGGGGGATACGAGGCGGGGCGCAAGCTGGTGGAATCCTGCGAGCTCTTCTCGCACCTCGCCAACGTCGGCGACACCCGCTCCCTGGTGATCCACCCCGCCTCGACGACGCACCGGCAGCTCAGCGACGAGCAGCGCGTCGCCGCCGGGGCCGGCCCCGAGGTGGTGCGCCTCTCCGTCGGGCTGGAGAGCGCCGAGGACCTGATCCGCGACCTGGACCGGGCCCTGGGGGCCGGCTGAGGAGACGATGCCCGGTCCGCGGCTCGACGTGCTCGGCCTCATCGGCAACACGCCGATGGTGAAGGTGGAGGGGCTGGAGACCGGCCCCTGTGAGCTGTTCCTCAAGCTGGAGAGCCAGAACCCCGGGGGCTCCATCAAGGACCGGATCGGCCTCTCCATGATCGGCGCGGCCGAGCGCGAGGGGAAGCTGGGCGGGGACCGCCGGCGGCTGGTCGAGGCCACCGCCGGCAAC
>DASRTO010000026.1:0-2241 GCA_035655915.1 Anaeromyxobacteraceae bacterium | reverse complement strand
ATGGGCTTCGTCTTCAACTTCATCACGTACGGCGGCCACCAGATCGACGGCCTCGCGTCCGAGGAGTTCGCCACCGCGCTCCGCCAGGACGGCATGCTGGCGCTGGCGCGGCTGCAGCGGAAGTTCCGCCTGCTCGAGTCGAGCTACCGCACGCCGCAGACGCTGGTGGGCGGACCGCGCGCCGACGCAGCCCTGATGTCGATCTCCGGCCGCACCTCGACGACCAAGGCCATGGGTCAGGGCTCGACGCAGCACCAGCACCTGGTCCAGACCGAGGTGCCGCCCAAGTTGCTCGAGGAGTGGCTCGACGTCTGGCGCCACCACCATGGCATCCCGGGGAAGCTGCGCGTCTCGCTCAAGCCGCACACCGCGGGCTCCGACCTGCTCGAGCTGGCGCTCGTCTCGACCGACGGGGAGAAGAAGCTGAACGTCATCTTCGCCAGCATCCACGACCGGCGCGGGCGCAGCATCCTCTCGGTGCGCGACCAGAACAACTTCGACCTCGGCCTGCGCAGGAAGCGGCTGATGACCCTGGTGCAGCTCTTCCTGTTGCACCGCTACAAGGTGCACTCGGTGCACTACGTGACGCCGACCGAGGACAACCAGCACCTGGCCAAGGGGATGCAGGCGCAGGGCCTCTTCGGCTCGGTCGCCCAGGAGGTGGGCGAGATCATCGTCGCCGACGTCAACCAGGCCCGGGTGAAGGTGCTGCTCGCGGCGGACCGCGCCGCGCTGCATGCGTTCATCGCGAAGAAGTAGTCGGTCAGGATCGGCCGATGCGCGGCTCCTCGCCGCGGGCGAGCCGGGCGATGTTCCCCTTGTGGCGGACGCCGATGGCGGCGGCCATGAACGCCGTGGCCCAGGTGGCCGGGCTCCGGCCACCGTGGGCGAGGAGCATCCCGGCGGCGCACGTGGCCGCGCCAGCGAGCGAGCCCACCGAGACGATGCGCGTCGCGGCCAGGGTCACGGCGAAGGCCAGCACCGCCAGGAGCGCCACCCAGGGCGAAAGCGCCAGCGAGGCGCCCAGGGCGGTGGCCACGCCCTTGCCGCCGCGGAAGCCGAGCCAGGGCGGGAAGAGGTGCCCCAGGAAGGCGGCCACGCCGGCGGCGGCCGGCCAGGCCTCGCCGCCCAGGCCGGCCGGCTCCAGGAAGGCCCGGGCTGCCAGCACTGGGAGCGCGCCCTTGGCCGCGTCCAGGATCAGGGTGGCGAAGCCGGCGCCCTTCCCGGCGGCCCGCCCGACGTTGGTGGCCCCGATGTTCCCCGATCCGACCTGCCGCACGTCCACGCCTGCGAAGGCCCTGGTGATGAGCAGCCCGAAGGGGACCGAGCCCAGCAGGTATCCGGCGGCGACGAGGGCGAGGCCGGCGATCACGACGCGGCCCTGACGAGGAGCCAGGCCCAGTTGACGAGCACCGACGCCAGCGCCGCCCCTGCCAGGAAGCGCCAGGCGCGCTCGCCGGGGTCGGGCCAGGGGGCATCGAGGGCCACGCGCAGGAGGTCCAGCACCGCGTAGAGCCAGGCCCCGACAGCCAGGACCGCGCCGAGCGGGCTCGCGGCGAGGGCGGCGGCGACCTGGCCGTGGGCCAGCGCCACGAAGGCGTGGGTCATGCCGCAGGTGGCGCAGGGGAGGCCGGCGACGGCCTTGAGCGGGCACGTCCAGGGGAGGCCCAGCACCGGCAGGAAGCGCGCCACCAGGAAGGAGAGGGCGGCGATGCCGGCGAAGGCCGCGGGGTGGCCGAGGCGCGGCGGTCGGCGCCAGGCGATCGACACGCGATTCACCCTCCGTGCTTGGAGGCGGCGGCCAGGAACCCGAACAGCGCGGCCCCGCCGCAGCAGCACAGGCACAGCAGCGCCCCCGGCAAGAGCGTCGCCGCGGCGGCCTTGCCGCTGCCGCAGCGCTGGGCCTCGCCCAGGCCCACGATGGTCGCCACCAGGAACCAGACGAAGGCGGCCAGGGGGGCGAGCCCGGGCACCGGCGCCGCCGCCACCAGCTGGACGGCGGAGGCGTAGCCCACCACGGTGAGGGTGGCCTCGAAGCGGCGGGGGGCCGCCTTCAGCACGAGCAGGAACAGGTGGATGACGCCGGCGGTGAGGAACAGTGTGACCGCGGCGTAGAGCGGGGCGCCGACGAGGCGCGCCGCCAGCATGCCCGGGTGCGTGCCGGAGAGGAACTCCATGATGCGGGGGTCGAGCTCCGCCTCCTGCTGCGGCAGGCGACGCATCAGCTCCTCCATGAAGCCC